>CALMEH010000470.1 GCA_937863115.1 uncultured Acidobacteriota bacterium | reverse complement strand
TATTTACCGAAAACAAAAGATACAAAGAAAACACCTAAAAAAGAACTTCTGCTTGTAAGAGAGGAATTAGGAAAAGTAATTGGTTACAGATTGTATAAAGAGAGTTTCGATTTTTTTAACAACTTCATTAGGAAATATTCGCAGGAGAAGAAATTACAAAATCATTACAAAGAGATTGAACTTCTTTGTGCAACTTTTATTTATGAGCCTTATTTGTATGAGAAAATTACCAAAGTGCTTCCTGATGTAGTTGAAGAAATTGAAAGATTTGTTCGTATTTTATTATCTGATAAAGAAATAGATAAAAACTTAACTTATGCTTGGAGCAAAAAAGATATTATTCATCTGTTTTTTATTGTATTTAGAGATAAAAAACTGATTGATGAGTTGAAAGGCGAGATTTTTGAGAAGTTAATTTCGTTTACTAAAAAAGACAAATCGGACTCAAATCCTATTGCACTTTATTATATTCTTTACAAACTGCTAGTTTATTTCCCACTTAATCCTAATCAGTTTAAGGAGAAAAAATTTGACAAGGAAATAAAGGAATTAATCGGTGGTTTAATCACAAGCAAATTGGTTAATAATACTGAAACGCGAAAGTTTTTGAATTTCATTTCTTCACTTCCATACGAAAAGGACTTTAAATATCAAATTTCTGAACTTCAAACTGGCTATGAAAATCAACGAATACCTGAATTTCATGAAGAAGGTAAGTCATTCAATCATAATGTAACAGAGGTAATTGTTACTATTAGGGAAGTTATTATTAAGTTAAAAAATAAAACTCCTGTTACTGATGATGAAATTAGAATAATTAAAAAGTCATGGGCAAAGATTTTTGAATTTGTTAATCCAATACTTAGTTTTTCACGAAGTTTTAACGATTTCATTACACCATTTTTCATAGTAACCGATAAAATAAATTCACTTGGATTAAAAATCGGTGAAGTTGAAGAAATTCTTTTATCAAACAAAGAATCAATTCTTGACATTGAAAATTTAGAAATGGTTAAAAAGAATATTGACAGTATTCAGCTTGATTTTGAGCTAAATTCATTATTTCACCAAATAATTGAATCCCCACAAACTGATTTGTCTTATTTTATCTCGGCTTTGGAAGAAGAATTTCAAAGCAGATCTTTTTCGATATTTGACAAAGAAAACTTGCCCGAAATAAGCATTGCAAAAATTAATATTCCACGAGTCTATGTTGACAAACTATTAGTTAAAGAACTTGGCGTAAATATGACAAAATACTGCAAGGCAAATTCTCATTCACAGATAGAATTGGATTATGACACTACTGTTGAAAACCAGTTTACACTTCAAATTACAAACAAGACGTTTAAGGATAACTCACAATTTAGTAATGGTAGAGGAACTGAAAGTTTATTGCTGATGTCAGACTGCAATATTTTTGATTTCAAATATAAATATAAAAATTTAGGACAGAGTTTCATACAGACTCTTATCTTTAAGGTGCAATAAAATAATATGGAAACGGACAAAATAAATCTATTTGTTTTTGATACTAAAGAAAACTTTGAGAACAACAAGAAGGAAAACAAGAACAGCCTTGGCTCCGAGGGTTCCACGTTTAAGAGTATTATTTGTGTTGACGATAGAAATGAATTCGAGCAGAGATTTTCTTCGTTAGCGGAAAATGAATTTGTTTTTATGATTGTTCATGTGTTTTATACGAAAAACATAAACGGAATCAAATTGTTTGAAGCCTCTGGAATAAAACGAAAATACCCGAAATTAGGCTTTATGTTCGTTTCTGAAGGTGACAAGATAGAAATCAAAAAACAGATGCTTGATGAAGAATTTGAAGTTGAGGAAGTGCATAAATATCACAGAGTCCAATCAAATTTAGAAGCTGAAACATTTAAGGTTTATACAAAAAAAGAGATTCTACAATTAGCTGGTGGTCAGTCTGCAAATTTAAGCAATAAATCCGATTTGATGAACAAATATCCGCAATGTGATTACGCAATCATAACTGCTTTAGAAGAAGATGAGATGGAAAAAGTTCTACTAATGATTACTAAAATTGATAGGATTCCAAACGAAAAGCATTTAATTGAATATGGACAACTCACTAACAACCCAAACAAGAAAATTGCTTATGCCTCGCAACAAGCTACAGGAATGATAGATGCGGCAATCCTTGCTACTGAACTTATTTTAAGATTTAATCCAAAGTTCTTAATAATGGCTGGCGTTCTTGGTGGGAATCCTAATGATGTTAAAATTGGTGATGTCATTATTGCGACGAGAGTTTTTACGATTGATAAAGGAAAACTTGCTGATTATGGTTTTAAAAAAGAGATAGAAACAACTAGCAATGAACACGCTTATATTACAAATCTTATAAGAAATAAAAAAGAAATTGTTAAATATATTCGAGAAAAGGATGAAACCAGAGAAAGCGAAATAGATATTCATTTTGGTCCAATTGCCTGTGTTCGACAAGTCATTGATCTTGAAGGGTATTTTGCAGAAAACATTACTCCAATTGATCGGAAAACACTTGCCCTTGAAATGGAAAGCTATGCCGTTTCAAGAGCCTGTGATTTAGTCAACGATGGTAAAACGAAGGCATTAATTATTAAATCAGTAATGGATATTACTCAAGGCAAAGTTGACAACGCAAAACCTTATGCTGCTTGGTCAAGTGCAGAATGTTTAAAGTATATTTTAGAAAATGACTTAATATGAATTTTAGCATCAAGGAACAAGAAAAATACCCGAAAATAATCATAAATCCGCACGTTCGGCTAGTTCTGCCCAGCGTTCGATTGAGGTTTCGAGTTGAGAGTTTAGGTTTTGTTGTTCGGTAACGAGTTCGTTTAGTTTGAATGAATCGGTGGCGAATTTATTTAGTTCGGTTTCGATTTCAGCCAAACGACTGCCGAGTTCGGGAATTGCAGTTTCGAGCGTTTCGAGTTCGCGTTTTTCTTTGAAGGTTAGTTTGTTTGATTTCGGTTTTTCGGGTGCGGAGGTTTGCACGCTTACTTGCGTGCGCGTTTCTGCCTCGAATGCGATTTCTTTTTCGATGATTTCTAAATATGCCGAATAATCGCCGGCGAATTCGCGGACTTTGCCGTTTCCTTCAAAATCGAATTGATAATCAAAGAGCGTCCGGCGATTTTAGACGGAATCTGCAAAATAGCCCGAATCACTTGCGCGGAATTCGAAAAGCGTTGAAAAAATAGCGCAGAGCGTTCTTTATTTTCTGCTTTTTGTGGTAAGGTTTTCCTTTTAATTATTCCGTGACCGACAAACAAATTACCGCCGAAGAAAATTCAGACAAGAACGAACGCCAAGGCGCAAATTGGGATTTGAGCAATGCCGTTCGTAATTATTCGACTTTGGTAGCGGCGCAGGTTGCTGTTGCTTTTTTTTCGTTCGCGTCCGTTTGGTTGGCAACACGCAATCTTGGAACGGAAGGTTACGGCGGAATTGTGGCGGTCATTGCCGCTTCGCAGGTGGCGCAGATTTTTGTCAATTGGACGTGTATTTCGCTGGCGCGTTACGGGGTGGAAGAATTTGTCGAGACCGGCGAAATCGGTAAAACTTTCTGGGCGCGTTCTTTCATTCTTTTGCCGAATACGCTAGTTTTTCTCGCCCTTTCTTTTCTTTGGCTTCCGATTATTTCAGGATGGCTGAAGTTGCCGCCCGAAGCGATTTGGTATGTCATCGCGCATTTTCTCGTGCAAGCAGTTTGGATTCACGTCCAATACGCGCTTCAGGGCGCGAAATTGCCGCGTCTGCAAGGAGTTTTGCTTGCTGTTGAAAGGATTATAATTTTTTCTGGCTTACTGATTTTGGTTCTGAGCGGGAAATTAACTTATCTTTCGGCAACGGCAATTTATATCGCTTCGCCGTTTTTGATGACGTTTATCGGACTTTTTCAACTTCGCAAATTGATTTCGTGGCACATTCGATTCGATACTGAGATTTTGAAAAAAATCCTTAAATTTTCCGTGCCGCTCATTCCTTTTTATCTTACCGGTTATCTTACAACAAATTATTTGGACGCGATTTTTATCTCGCAATATCTTTCCAAATCAGATTTGGGAATTTATTCAGTAGCGTATCAAATCAACGGAATTTTGATGCAGTTTCCGACGCTTGCCGGAAGTTTGATTTTACCGTTTTTCGTAACGCTTCAGGCGAGCAAAAGCATCGAAAAAGTCAAACTTTATATGGAAGATATTTTGCCTCTGCTAACGCTTTTCGGAGGACTTCTCAGCATTTGCGCGGCGTTTGCGATGCAAATTTTTATTCCGTTCCTGTTTGGTCAAGAAATAAATCAAGCTGTAATTATTTTTTGGATTTTGATGTCGAGCGCGGTTTTTGCAATTCCCGGCATTATCGGTTATTCGCCTTATTTCAATTCATTTTCGATAACTTATATTGCTACGATAATGGCGGTTATTGCGGGCGTTGTAAATTTTTTCGCCAATTTTTTCTTGATTCCGCGCTACGGTTTGAAAGGCTGTGCGTGGGCAACGGTTTTGGCTTACGGCGCGAGTATTTTGACCGTGATGTTTATTGCACGGCGAAAGTATTCTTTAAAAACGAAATGGACTCTTCCGGCAATTTTGCCTGCGCTTGCGGGTTCGGCGTATGCTTCGTGGACGGAGAATCTTTGGGTTGCGCTTCTTTTGGCTTTTGGCGTTGCATTTGCTATTGTGCTAATTTATCGAAATTCGTTTATGCAAGGTATAAAATTGCTTTCGGATTATCGAAAATTGTTATCGAATCGTGCATAAAATATGCTGAAAATGTATCAGAAACACGCTCATTCGGGCAGTTCGGTTGAACTTTGGGAAGAAAACTGGCAATCGGCGCAATTTTATAATGCACTCGAATTTTGCCGCATAGATCCTCTGCGCCCGCTTTTTGAAAAATATGCCAAAAAAGATTCGTTGATGCTCGAAGGCGGTTGCGGAATGGGGCAATATGTAACTTTTTACACGGAAAGAGGTG
Source organism: uncultured Acidobacteriota bacterium (assembly GCA_937863115.1). Classification (GTDB taxonomy): domain Bacteria; phylum Acidobacteriota; class Blastocatellia; order Pyrinomonadales; family Pyrinomonadaceae; genus CALMEH01. Next base: position 20,583 of record CALMEH010000470.1, on the reverse strand, counting down.
TAAAGGTCATCGGACTAGATTTTGCACAGAGAGCTTTGCATCAACTCAACCGCCGCGTTTCCGATTTGAAATTATGTGCCGGAAATGTCGCAGATTTGCCTTTTGCCGATGAAACTTTCGATGTATATTATTCAGGCGGCGTAGTCGAACATTTTGAAGGCGGCGCGGAAAAATCTTTGTCGGAAGCGTGTCGTGTTTTGAAAAAAAACGGCGTTTTGCTAATCAGTGTGCCATATTTTAGTCCTTTGAGACGAATGCTCTCGCCGTTCAAAAAAGAAATTTGGCGGCGCGTCGGAAAATCGGAAGCGGAAGGCAAAACGGAAAACGGTTTAAATTTTTTCCAGTATGCCTATCAACCGCACGAGTTTTCAAAAATGCTCGAAAATGCCGGACTTGAAGTTATTGAAAAACAAGGTTACGCCGTGCTTTGGGGGCTTTCCGATCTACCGTTTCTCGGTGAAAAAAGCGAAGTGCAAGCAACGGAAAACGGTCATCCGAAACCTACGCCGATAGAAGAAACACCGGATTTATCAAACGTCAATCAGCCTGTTTCGGCTTCGCTTCTGAAACGTCTGGTCGTCGGCGAAGACGCTTCGATTCCGGTTTTAGGTTTGGGCGTAAAATTTATGCGTTGGTCGGTGAGCAATATGATGATGTATGTTTGCGTGCGCCGTTAGAAAAGTATGAAACCGATAAAGATTCTTCACATAATTAGTGTCGAAAAGGAAAATTATTATCTGAATAATCTTTGCGATTACACCAACGATAAAGAGTTTGAATATTCGTTTGTTGCTTTTGCTCCGCGAAGCGAATTTGCCGAAGCGTTGGAAAAAAGAGGCAAAAAAGTTTATGGTTTAGATGCTTCGAGTCGCCGCGATTATCCTCAAGCGGCGCGGGAAATTTGGAACATCTTGAAGGCGGAAAATCCCGACATCGTTCACACACATCTTTTTGACCCGACGGTTATCGGGCTTACGCTTGCAAAACGGCAAAACCGAAAAGCGATTTTCACGCGCCATCATTCCGACGCGCTTTACGAGCTTCCTTCGCCTGTAAAACGCGCGTTTTATCTGAAGATGGAACATTACGTAAATCGCAAAGCCGATCATATTATTGCGCCTTCAAAAATGGTGCGCGATATTCTAATTGAAAAGGAAAATGTTCCGTCCGCTAAGGTTTCGTTGATTCCTTACGGGCAAACAACCGAAAGATTCGATGCCGTAACGCCGGAAAAAATCGAAAAAATTCAGGACGAACTTGATATGAAAAAGAATCTCGCGCTGGTTTGCACTTCGCGCCTTTTTCATCGCAAAGGTCATCAATATCTTTTTGAAGCATTCGCCGATTTGGTGAAAAACGGCTTGTCTGCGACACTTTATTTGGTTGGAACGGGCGATTATCAAGCAGATTTGGAAAAGTTAGCAGAAAATTTAGACATTGCGAATAAGATAAAATTTTTGGGTTGGCGCAATGATGCTTTGGAAATAATTGCGGCGGCAGACATTATTGTTCATCCGTCGCTTGAAGACGCGCTTTCGTCCGCTGTGATTGAATCGGTAATGTTGGAAAAACCGATAATTGCAACCGATATTTCCGGCGTGCGCGATAGTTTGGACGATGGAAAATACGGCGCGATTGTGCCGCCGGCGGACGCAGACAGTTTTCGCGTGGCGTTACAAGAAACAATCGAAGATTTCGAATCGGCGCGTGAAAAAGCGCGTGAAGGTAGAAAATATCTGCTCGAATATATGAGTGCGAAACGGGTTGCCGAAGAATATCAGAAGGTTTATCGAAATCTTTTGCAAAAGTGAAAATATGTCGCTACTGACAAAATTTTTAGGTGCTTATAACGCGAGTGGTTTGCGCGGCAGTTACCGCTTGACTGATTTTTTATCAAATCGGATGAAATCTCTGCAAAGTGTTCCGATTGAGATTGAAGGCGGAACTCTTTACGCTGATTTGCGAATTTCTTCGGCGCGGGCGATTTTGGCAAATCCAAACAGCGCGAGCGGCGAAGATGCGGCGATGCGTTCGTTTGTCAAAAAAGGCGATACGGTTTTCGACATCGGAGCGCATTTCGGTTTTTATACTTTGCTTTTGGCAAAACTCGTCGGCGCGGAAGGCAAAGTTTTTGCTTTTGAACCGAATACGGAACTTCTGCCGAGTTTGCGAAAAACGCTTGCACCGCTGGAAAGTGTTGAGCTTCACGAAATTGCGCTTTCAGACCGTGACGGCAAAGTAAATCTGTTCGTGCCGGAAGATGCTTCGATGGCGAGTCTTTCCGATTGGACGGGCGGAATTGCGGGAAATGTTCATACTGTTGCTTGCGAAATGCGACGGCTCGATGATTTGGTCGAAACAGGTAAATTACCCGCTCCGCAATTTATCAAATGTGATGTTGAAGGCGCGGAACTATCGGTTTTTTCGGGCGCGAGTAAAACTCTAAATAAAACGGACGCGCCCGTGATAATGTTTGAAGTAAATGCAAAAGCGGCAAAGAGTTTCGGCGCAAGCGTGAACGCTTATTTCGCTCTGCTCGAATCCTTTGAAAAGCCGAAATATGAGTTCTTCGAGGTTTTGCCGGAAGGAATTAAGGTATTCAAAAGCCGGGAAATCGAATATACAAATGTTATGGCGATTCCCGTATCGAAACGCGATTTATTGGAGGTTGCCTAAAGCGTCTTTCTCGCTTATAGTTATTTCTTTGTGTTACTTCAGAAGACGGAAAACTCCCCGAAATAAAAATGAAAACAGTTATTCTTTGCGGAGGACGCGGCACTCGCTTGGGCGAACACGGAACTTCGATACCGAAAGGTTTGATTGAAATTGGCGGACAACCGATTCTTTGGCATTTAATGAAAATTTATGCCCATTACGGTCTAAAAGATTTCGTTTTATGTCTCGGCTATCTCGGTGGCAACATCAAACGTCATTTTCTTGAACATCATTGGCTTGACCAAAACATCACTTTGGATATGAATTCGCCTGATGATTATAAAATTCATCGTAACAGCGGCGGCGAAGATTGGCGCATCACTTTTGTCGAAACCGGACTCGACACAAACACAGGCGGGCGCGTCAAAAAAATCAAAGAATTTATTGGCGATGACGAAACTTTCTGCGTAACTTATGGCGATGGCTTGGCAAATATCAATATCGAATCTCTGCTTGATTTTCATAATTCGCACGGCAAACTCGCAACTTTGACCGCCGTTCATCCGAATTCTAATTTCGGGATAATGAAACTTGATGAAGAAAGTGGCGCAGTTGTCGAATTTCAAGAAAAGCCTCCGATGAAGGAATGGATTAACGGCGGTTTTTTTGTTTTCAACAAACGTGTGTTCGATTATTTGGACGAAAATTGTATTTTAGAACGCGAACCGCTCGAAAAGCTCGCGCAAGAACGAGAGCTAATCGCCTACGAACACACAGGTTTTTGGAAATGTATGGACACTTACAAAGACAATATGGAATTTAATCAAATTTGGGATTCGTCTGCCGATTGGAGGATTTGGTCGTAAAAATTATATGTCATTTTGGAAAAATAAAACTGCTTTTGTAACCGGCGCAACCGGATTTGTCGGAGCACATATTGCGCTTTCTTTAGTTGAACAAGGTGCGCGGATTGTTTGTCTGCAACGTGATGCAGTTAAAGCAAATTCTTTAGATAATTTCGATATTCGTTCGCGGATGACGGTTATTCACGGCGAATTGGAAGATTTTTCGTTGATGGAACGAATCATCAACGAATACGAAATCGAAGCCGTTTTTCATCTGGCGGCGCAAGCTCTTGTCGGCGCGGCAAATCGTTCGCCACTTTCGACTTTTGAAGCAAATATTCGCGGCACTTATTCTCTGCTCGAAGCCTGTCGGATTGGCGAAACCGTCAAAAGAGTCGTGGTTGCTTCGAGCGATAAAGCCTACGGAACGCACGAAACATTGCCTTATAACGAAGATTATTCGCTCAACGGTTTGTATCCGTATGACGCTTCAAAAGTTTGCACGGACGTTTTGGCGCGTTCATTTGCATATACTTACGATACGCCGATTGTCGTTACGCGATTTGCAAATATTTATGGTCCGGGCGATATGAATATGTCGCGCATTATTCCCGGCACGATTGTTTCCGTGCTGAAAGGCGAAAACCCGATAATCCGTAGCGACGGCACGCCGAAACGCGATTTTATGTATGCCGATGATGTGGCGCGGGCTTATTTGATGCTGGCGGAAAAAATCGAAATTACAAAAGGCGAGGCGTTTAATTTCGGAAGCGGTGCGCCCGTTCAAATGCTTGAATTGGTGCAAAAAATTATTCGTCTCGCCGGAAAAGAAGGCGAAGTCGAACCCGATATTTTGCTCAAAACTAAAATTGCCCGTGAAATTGACGAGCAATATCTCGGCGCGGAAAAAGCCGCACAAGTTTTAGGTTGGAAAGCCGAAATTGATTTGGATGAAGGGTTGCGCCGAACGATTGAATGGTATTCAAAAAATTTAGATAAATTAGTTTGATTTAATGAGTGAACCTTTGTTTTTTTCCGTTGTAATTCCGACTTATAATCGGGAAAATTTTATCGAAAAAACGCTCGAAAGCGTGTTTGAGCAAACCTATCCGCATTATGAAATAATTGTCGTTGATAATTGCTCGACGGATAACACGGTTAAAATTCTCGAACCGTATATCGAAGCCGGAAAAATCCGTTTTATTCAGCACGAGCAAAATTACGAACGCGCCCGCTCACGCAATACGGGAATGGAAAATGCCAAAGGTGATTTTTTGACGCTTTTGGATTCGGATGATTTTATGTTTCCCGAAAATTTGGCGGACGCGGCTGATTTTGCGACGAAAAATCCCGAATACAAGGTTTTTCATAATCTTTACAGCTTGGTTGACGGCAACCGTAAAACGATTTACAGCTATAATTTTCCGTCCTTGAAAAATCGCTTGAGTGCTATTGTTGCCGGAAATTTTATGTCGTGTATCGGCGGTTTTTTGCACCGCGACGTTTATCGAAATTATCGTTTTGATACTTTTCCCGATTTAACCGGCGCGGAAGATTGGGATTTTTGGCTGAGAGTTTTCGCAGATTTTAAGGTCGGGAGAATTGAGAAATTAAATAACGGCATTCAACATCACGAAGGACGAAGCGTTAATAATCAAAGTATCGAAACAATGGCGCGGGGCTATGAATATATGGTTGAAAAATTTCGCAAAGACGAACATTTATCGCGCATTTATGCCGATTATCTTGACCGCATCGAAGCCAACGGGCTTTTATATTTGAACCTTTTATCGAATGACGGGCGTTTGCAAAAAAAGGCTTTCGGCTATTTGTGGGCGGCGTGGAAAAAAGATAAAGACGTTTTTTTTACAACGCGGTTTTTGCGAAGTTTGCGCCGCACAATGATGACTTTCCCCAAAACAAGCAACACAAATGCTTGAGTCTTAAAACTCTATTTTATTAACATTTTTGATATGCCGCGAACACTCTATCTATGCTATTTCGGATTGCGCGAACCGCTCGTGCAAACGCAGGTTTTGCCGTATTTGCGCGAAATTCAAAAAGACGGCGTGGAAATATTTTTGCTGACCTTTGAGCCAAATTTTAAGACAGCGTGGACGACACAGGAAATCGAAGCTCAAAAAGAAAAATTCGCTGCTGAAAACATTCGTTGGTATGCGTTGGCGTATCACAAAAGACCTTCTGCGCCGGCAACGCTTTATGATGTTTTTTGCGGTGCGCGTTTGGCACGAAAATTAATCAAGCGCGAAAAAATTGATGTCCTTCACGCCCGCGTTCATACGCCTGCAATGATGGGCGCGATTGCGAAAAGTTTTTCGCGCAAAACGAAATTGCTGTTTGATATTCGCGGGTTTTTTCCCGAAGAATATACCGATGGCGGCGTGTGGAAAGAAAACGGCTGGCTTTACAAATCAGTTAAAAAAGTGGAAAAATGGCTTTTGAAGGAAGCCGATGCTTTTGTCGTTTTGACGGAAAAAGCGCGTGAAATTCTTTTTCCCGAAAGCAGGGAAACAGGTTTTGATAAATTCGGCAGACCTGTCGAAGTAATTCCGTGTTGCGTTGATTTGCACAGATTTACGGCGGTAAATGAAGCATTGAGAAATGAGATACGCCGCGAATTAAATCTCGAAAACCGCCAAGTTTTGGCTTATATCGGTTCTTTAGGAAGCTGGTATTTGGCGGACGAAATGGCGGATTTGATGCAAGTCGCGCGTGAGCAAAATAATTCGGCTTTTGCGCTGATTTTAACGCAGAGTGCGCCCGAAATTATGGCGGAAAGATTGAAAACGCGCGGTTTTTCCGACAAAGATTTTATTGTTAAAAAAATTCCCCATTTGGAAATCCCCGAATATCTGAGCGCGGCTGATATTGCGCTTTCGTTTATCAAGCCGTGTTTTTCAAAACTCTCTTCATCCCCAACCAAGATTGCCGAATATTTGGCAAGCGGTGTGCCGATTATCACAAATCGCGGCGTAGGCGATGTTGCCGAACAAATCGAAGCCGATAAAACCGGCGCGGTAGTTGAAGGTTTCAGCCGAGAAAGTTATCTTAAAGCCTTGCTCGAAATCGAAAATCTCCAAAAAACTACGGATTTAGCGGAAAATTGTCGGCAGAGCGCAAAAACGAGATTTGACCTCGAAAGAACAGGTGGCGCAAAATATCGTTTGTTGTATAAAAAACTTTTCGGAAAGAATTTATGACGAAAACAAACAAATATTTGAACGAAATGAAGAGGATTTTCGCCCGCGCCCGCGATAAACACGAAGCTAATTATCAAAGCGCGAATGTGATGGCGGAAATGTCTGCGGACGCGGAATTTTTCAGCGAAGTTTTGCAGAAACATCTGCAAAAAGCGGAAACTCTGAACACGCTTCATTATCCGGTTGTCGGCATTGACATCGAACTTAACGAATATTTCGGACTCGTTGCAAATTGTTGGATTCCTCTGCCCGATAAGGCAACCAATATGTCAACCAAAGCGATTCACCATCACGGCGATATGCTTCTTACAACGGCAACGGCTTTCGGCACAGGTTATGAACATTGGATGTTTGAAACGCCGACGGTTGTTGATGCGGAGAAGGAAATTTACGAATTAAAATTGTTGGAAAAAGCCGCGCATCCACTTAATCATGTAGCGTTTGTTGATGCTTATATCGCGCATTTGCCACTTTATCCGCCGGATTTGACGATAACTTATGCGCTTTGGAGCAGTCGGTTTCCGACAACTTGGAAGGACAAATTAAAACGTCAACCGCTTTTGCAGAAAAACAGCAAACGGCTACGCGATTTGGCGGCAAAAATCGGTTTGGCAAAACAACTCGAACTCAAAGTCGTCGAATATTTCGATTTTTATCCGAGTGAAGAAGGTTTTCGCGGCATTAAAACCCGTGAGGAGTTCGCACGCACGAACAATGAAGATTATTTGGCGAGTCTTTTTCAGGTAATTCAGGAAACCGGAAACGAAAAACTCGCGCCCGTCATTCGGCAAAAATTGAATTCGGGCGAAAAAATCAATAATCGCGGTTTGGTTGAAAATCATTTGAAAGATTTGGAAAGCGGCAAACACATCGAAGGCAGAATTTCGCCCGAACATTACGGCGTTCCGCAGGCAAATTTTACCGCCGAAGAAATTTTTCAAGCAATTGATGTGCAGAACGTGCAAGGAAAAGGGGCGGCAAAAAATTAAAGGAGAAAGATTTTGGGAGCAAATTCAGCAGTTCGAAAGTTGGCGAAAACATTGCTTTATCCGTTGACTAACGAAAAAACTTATAAATATGTGCAAGCCGCTTCAAAGGCTTTGGACATTAAAAAAGGGACTTGGAGCGAGCCGGAACTCGATCTCATAAAAATCGGCTTGCAAGAAGGTGAAACCGCGCTCGACATCGGCGCAAATTACGGTATTTATGCTTATTATATGAGCAAAGCTGTTGGCAAAACGGGGAAAGTTTATTCGTTTGAACCTGTTCCTTTTACGTTTGAAACGCTGAAAATCGTGGCAAAATTTTTAGGTTTTTCGCATAATGTCGAGCTTGTCAAAAAAGGATGCAGCGACGAAAACGGAACAATAAATTTTTCCGTTCCTGTGCAGGAATCAGGTGCATTTGCTGCCGGACAAGCTTACATCGGCAAGCGCAACGATGACCACGAAGGCAAAGAACAACAAGTAAAATGGCAAGGCACACGCGAAGTTGAAGCGGAAATTGTCAGACTTGATGATTTTTTGCCTGAAATTGCGGATTTGCCAATGATTAAAGCCGATATTGAAGGCGCAGAATTACTTTGTTTTCGTGGCGCGGAAAAGTTGATTTCAAAACATTTGCCAACTGTGATTTGTGAAATAAATCCTTGGTTTTTACAAGGTTTCGGAATCAGATTAGAAGAATTGACTGATTTTTTTATCGAAAAAGGTTATAAAATTTATTTTTACACAAACAAAAACGGTGAAAAACATCTGCGGGAAGTTGAGGTAAAATATGTCGTCGAAGACAATTACGTTTTTCTGCATCCATCGCGGGCGGAAAAATTCGCCGCACTTTTAAATTAAATGAGCGAAGCATCACTTTTTGAATTTAAGGACATTTGCTGTCCGGTTTGTGGTGGCGACGCGCCAATATTCTTGGGTTGGCGTGGTGGCGAAGCACATCAAAACGGCGTTGGTGAAAAAACGGCAATCGTGCGGTGCAAAGAATGTTCGCATCAATATCCAAATCCGATGCCGTTTCCCAAAGCAAATCTCGAAGAAATTTATGTTGATGCGGACGAATATTTTCGCGGACACAATGTTGAAGAAAAGAAACAAATCGGATTGGGCTTAATGCAGGAATTTGAGCAAAAATTGGGAAAACGAGGTAAGTTTCTTGATGTCGGATGTGGAGCAGGTGAATTGCTTTGGGCAGCAAAAACGAGCGGTTGGGACGCGGAAGGCATTGATCCTTCAAAAGAATTTATCGAAATTGGGCGCGAACGACTCGGCGTTGAAGGTCGCGCCACAACTTTGGAAGATGCGAAATTTCCCGATAATCATTTTGATGCAATAGCAATGAGCGGCATTATCGAACACCTCTATAATCCATTTGAAACACTTCAAGAAATTCACCGTGTTTTGCGCCCGAACGGTTTGTTTTGGTTTGACGCGCCAAATGAAGACGGACTTTATATGCAATTCGGAAATCTTTATATGCGGTTGCAAAGAAAAAATTGGGTGGTTGTGATGGCTCCGACTTTTCCGCCGTATCACGTTCAAGGATTTAATCCGAAATCATTGCGAAAATTGCTCAAGCGCGCCATGTTCGAGCTTAAAGAGATGGAACTTATCGGTGAAGTTTGCGAACAGCAAGGTTCAGAATCTTTACGGAAAAAAGTTGAATTTAAGGCGGCAAAAGCTATTAATAAAATCGGCAAAATGTTGAATAAAGGCTCTTATATGAGCATTTGGGCTAAGAAAACTCGATAGGACAGATGAAAGTTTTAACATTAGTGCCGAATCAGAAAGGACACGCGCCGGGACAGCGGGGCAGCATTGAACTTTGGGAGGATATTTTGAAGCCCGAAGGTATCGAATTAATTTACGCGCCGTTTGAAACCGACAAACTGCGCGAGATTTTGCACAAAGAAGGCAACAGCGCGGCGAAAATGTTTGAGATGATTCGCGGATATGCAAGGCGCATCAAACTTTTGAGAAATTTGGACGAATTCGACGCGGTTTTTGTTTATCGTGAAGCCGCTCTGCTCGGTCCGGCTTTTTTGGAAAAAATGGCGGCGCGGAAAAAGCCGATAATCTATCAGCTTGATGATCCGCTTTTTATGCCGTATAAAAGCCCGACGAACGGCTATCTTTCGTATTTGAAATTTTTCGGAAAGATTAAGGAAATTATCAAAATGAGCAAAGTCGTAATGGTAAATTCGAGCGGAATTCGTCAATATGCCGAACAGTTTAATAAAAATTTGTGGCAAGTTCCAAGCATCGTGGACACGAAGGTTTTTTCATATAAACCGTTTGCCGAAGATTTGAAAAGACCTTGCATCGGTTGGAGCGGAAGCCCGACGACTTTGAAAAATATCAATCTCGTCGAAAAACCTCTGCAAAAAATGTCGGAAAAAGATATTGCCGACATACATTTTATCGGCGGCACGGATTTTGGGCTGGAAAACGTCAAGTATTCGGCGCAAAAATGGAATGGCGAAACCGAAGTCGAAGATTTGCGAAAAATTCAAATTGGGCTTGTTCCTTTGCCGGAAAATTCGTGGAACGGTTACAAATTTATAATGAAAACGGCGCAATATATGGCTTTGGGAATCGTGCCGGTCGGAACGCCGATGGCTTCAAACACAGAAGTTATCAAACACGGCGAAAACGGATTTTTGGCGGCAACGGACGCGGAATGGGTTGAATATCTGACGATTTTAGCGGAAGATTCTAATTTGCGAAATGCAATGTCGCGCCAAGCCGCGCAGGACGCACAGGAAAATTACAGTCTGGAAGCCAACGCGCCGAAAGTTATCGAAGCCTTTCGTGCATCGTTGAGATAGTTTAAATAATAAATTTCGAGTAAATATAAAGCAATACTTTTGCAATAACTTTGGGCTTGGCAGTTAAATGCCCTTTTGGTGTGTGGTTGGGATTAAAAAATAGTTATATATGTATATTTTGGGTTTAACGACATTGGGTGATTCTGCCGCAACGCTGATAAAAGACGGCGAAATGGTGGCGGCAATCGAAGAGGAAAGATTTTCGCGGCAGAAACATCATTCGGGGTTTCCTTATAAAGCAATTGAATATTGTTTGGATTACGCGGGAATTACGTTGAAAGATGTCGCGCACGTTGGTCATTATTGGAAGCCTTGGGTTTTGCGTCATAAAGCGATGCAGGCGTTGAAAGCCGCATTTGTTTCGCGCGATATGTTCAAGGCGCGTGCCGACAGAGGCGTGGCGCAAGTTTCGGAAAGCTATCTCGGAATGTTCAAACATCCGCAACGGTTGAGAGAACATTTCGGCGCATCGGATTTTAAGTTTCATTATCTCGAACATCATCAAACACACGCCGCGAGCGCGTTTTTCGTTTCGCCGTTCGATTCTGCCGCGATTTTAACTTGGGACGGCACGGGCGAAGATACGACAACGCTTTTTTGTCAGGGGAAAGATAATAAAATCAAAGTTTTAAAGCGCATCAAACTGCCGCATTCGCTCGGACAATTTTATTCCGCCGTAACAAATTATATCGGTTTCGATATGTTCACGGGCGACGAATGGAAAGTAATGGGACTTGCGGCTTACGGCAAGCCGAAATTTTATGATTTTTTCAGCGAAAAAGTTTTAATTAAAAATGGTAACAGCGGATTTAAGTTTGATATTAAAGTTTTAGATCATCATCTTGCGAAACACTATCAATTTCCCGACACAATCGTTAAAGAAATCGGTCCGGGACGCAAAAAAGGCGAAGAATTGACCGAACATCATTGGAATATTGCTTGTTCGGCGCAGAAGGTTTTAGAAGATACGGCGATTCATCTCGTTAAACAAATCAAAGAGATGACGGACGAAGAAAATCTCTGTATGGCAGGCGGCGTAGCGTTCAATTCGGTAATGAACGGACGAATTTTTCACGAAACGCCGTTTAAGAATTTCTACGTTCATCCGGCGGCGGGTGACGCGGGTTGTTCGCTCGGCGCGGCTTATTATGTTTGGCATCAGATTTTGAACAAACCGCGTAAATATGTAATGAATAACGCATATTGGGGACCGAAATTCACTAATGACGAATGTCAAAAAGCCTTGGATGCGGCAGGTTTGGAATATGAAAATTTGCCCGATGAGATTTTGCTTCCGCGTCTGGCAAAAATGATTTCCGAAGGCGCAATTATCGGCTGGTTTAACGGCAGAAGCGAATGGGGACCGAGAGCTTTGGGCGCGAGAAGTTTTCTGGCAGATCCGCGCCGCGCCGATATGCGTCAAGTTTTAAATGATAAGGTAAAATTGCGTGAATGGTTTCGTCCGCTTGCGCCTTCGATGCTTGAAGAATACGGCAAAGAAATTTTCGGTGTCGAGCATCACGATCCGTTTATGATTACGGTTATTCAAGTTGCGGAAGAATGGAAGAAAAAAATTCCGGCTGTTGTTCACGTTGACGGCACGGCGCGTCCGCAGATGGTTAATAAAGAAGTTAATCCGCGTTACTGGAATCTGATTAACGAATTCAGAAAATTGACAGGTATTCCCCTTTTGTTGAATACTTCATTCAATATTCAAGAACCGATTGTTTGCACACCCGAAAATGCTATAAATACTTTTGGAAATGCAAATTTCGATGCACTTGTTTTAGAAAATAATTTAGTTTTACGGAAGTAGTTTAAGTGAAAAGAGGAACTTTAATTTCGTGTTTTATCATCGCCTTTGGCGTGGCTTTAGTGACTTTGCCGGAAGGTGGTGTAGCGATTCTTATGACGGTGATTATGTCTCTGATAGCCGTGGCGATAATTCGGCAAGCAGATGATGAATCAGGGTTTCTCGTTAATATTTTTTTGCTGGCTTTGATTGCCCGCATTATATTTGGAACAATCCTACACGTTTTCGATTTGCGCGAATTTTTCGGCGGTGATGCTCTGACATACGATTTTTTCGGAAATCGTATAGTGGAAGTTTGGAAGGGACAGATTTTTGCTAATGACGGTTTAACTTATAAAGCAACACGGACGAGCGGACCGGGTTGGGGAATGAATTATTTGGTTGCAATAATTTATTTTATCACCGGTCAAAACATTCTTGCCGCTCAATTTTTTTGCGCGGTTATTGGTGCGGCAACCGCACCGCTCGTATATGTGTGCGCCCATAAAGTGTTTGAAAATGTTCGCGTCAGCAAACTTTCGGCTATTTTAGTTGCGTTTTTTCCGGCGTTTATTATTTGGTCATCGCAGTTGTTAAAAGACGGGTTGATGATTTTTTTGATTGTTTTGGCAATCACGATGGTTTTAAAACTTCAGGAAGAATTCAGTTATTTTTCAGTTTCTATCTTGATTTTTTCGCTTTTCGGCATTATTTCGCTCAGGTTCTATATTTTTTATATGGTAGCAATTGCGGTTGTCGGAAGTTTTATTATCGGCAAAAGCGGTTCGGTCAAATCCGTTGTCAGAGGTTTTATTATTGTTGGAATTCTTGGAATAGCATTAACTTATCTAGGTGTTTTGCGGAGCGCAAACGAAGAATTTGAAAAATTCGGCAGTTTGGAAAGAATTCAGGTAAGCCGCGAAGATTTATCAAGAGCAGGTTCGGGTTTTGGTGAGGACATAGATGTTTCAACAACGCAGGGAGCATTGTTAGCACTTCCGATAGGTTTTACATATTTGATGTTTGCACCGTTTCCTTGGCAAATTTCGAGCTTTCGGGCGGCAATTACTCTGCCTGAAATTATGCTTTGGTGGGCAATGATTCCGATTCTTTTAAGCGGGCTTTGGTTCACGTTGAAGCACCGTCTGCGAAATGCGATTTCGATTTTGATTTTTACGTTTTTGTTGACGATTGCTTACTCGATTTTTCAAGGAAACGTCGGCACAGCATATCGGCAACGGGCGCAAATACAGGTTTTTCTTTTCATTTTTATCGCTGTTGGTTGGACTTTGCTTAAAGAACGTAGGGAAAATCGGCAAATAATCAGAGAAAATGAGAAACAACGGCGAAGATAGCCGGAAAGTGGAAAAGTCTTTTCGACTGACAAATTTAATCTATTAACGGACTTTTTCACTTGCTACTTTCTCACTTTTAATAATATATGTGTGGAATTGTCGGGTTCGTAAATGCCCGTAACAAAAAAGCGGAGCGGGAACTTATTGAAAAAATGAATGCCTGCATCGTGCATCGCGGTCCTGATGAAGACGGATTTTTCGTCAAAGATTCGGTAGCGTTGGCGATGCGGCGGTTGGCGATCATTGACCTTGCGGGCGGACAACAGCCGATTTTTAATGCTGACAAAACGAAAGCGATTGTTTTTAACGGCGAGATTTATAATTTTCAAGAATTACGCGCCGATATGGAAAAGCGCGGACACAAATTTTATACAAATTCCGATACCGAAGCGATTATTCATCTTTACGACGAATTTGGCGCGGATTGCGTCCAACATTTGCGCGGAATGTTTGCGTTTGCGATTTGGGACGACGCAGATAAATCACTTTTTGTCGCCCGCGATCGTGTGGGCAAAAAACCTGTTCTTTATTCGCTTCAAGAAAACGGCGATTTGATTTTCGGCTCGGAATTTACGGCACTTCTCGCACATCCGGAGATTTCGCGTGAAGTTGATTTTGGAGCGATTGATTCGTATTTGAGCTATTTATGCGTGCCTGCGCCGCAAACGGCTTTTAAGCAAATCCGCAAACTCGAACCCGCGCATTGGTTGCGTTGGAAAGACGGAAAAATCGAAATGCGGCGTTATTGGCAACCCGATTTTGAAAAGAAAATAAAAATTTCCGAAGCGGAAGCGATTGAAGAAACAACACGAATTGTCCGCGAAGCCACGAAAATGCGGATGATTTCCGAAGTTCCGCTCGGCGCATTTCTTTCGGGCGGCGTTGATTCTTCGACAATCGTTGCGTTGATGGCGCAGGAAAGCGAAAAACCCGTAAAAACATTTTCAATCGGATTTGAAGAGCAAGATTTCAGCGAATTAAAATACGCGAAAGTCGTCGCAAAGCACGTCGGCGCGGAATACAACGAATTTATTGTCAAACCGAATGCTTTAGAAGTTTTGCCGACACTAGTCGAACATTACGGCGAGCCTTACGCCGATTCTTCCGCAATTCCGACGTATTATGTTTCCAAAGAAACACGAAAATTCGTAACCGTTGCGCTCAACGGCGACGGCGGCGATGAGAGTTTTGCGGGTTACGAAAGATATTTTGCAATGAGTTTAGCGGAAAAATATCGTAAAATTCCGAGCTTTGTGCGAAAAGGCTTGATTGAAACGAGCATCGGACTTTTGCCGAATCCGACAAAATATCGAAGCCGCATCAAAAGTCTGAAAAGATTTGTCGAAGCCGGTTCGCTTTCAAATATTGAAAGATATTTGGGTTGGATGAGCGCGATTTCGCCGAATTTGAAAAACGAACTTGTTTCACAAAATTTCAAGGGAAAATTGAACGGCAATAAACCGATTGATGTTTTGCAAAGATGGTTTGATAAAACCGAGGGGTTAGGCATAGTTGATGCAACGATGTTCACCGATCAGATGTCGTATTTGCCCAATGATTTATTACCGAAAGTTGATATTGCTTCGATGGCGGTTTCGCTCGAAGCGCGTTCGCCTTTGCTCGACCATAAAGTCATCGAATTTGCCGCGAGTTTGCCACAAAATATTAAAATAAATGGCACGGAAACAAAATCTTTATTGAAAAAAGTTGCGGCAAAATTAGTTCCGAAGGAAGTGATTTACAGGCGAAAAATGGGGTTTGGCGTTCCGATTGCGAATTGGATTCGTAAAGATATGAACGATTTTGTGCGCGAAACTCTGCTTTCGGAAAAATTTGCCAAGCGCGGTTTGTTTGAACAGAAAAAAGTTATCGAATTGATTGAAAGACACGATTCGCAGAAAGAAGATTTAGCAACACCGATTTGGACACTTTTAATGCTCGAACTTTGGTTTCAGCGATTTATTGATTAAAATTAAAATTGTATGAAAGGCATTGTGTTGGCGGGCGGACTCGGTTCGCGTTTGAATCCGCTGACGAAAGTTACAAATAAACATCTTCTTCCCGTGTATAATCAGCCGATGATTTATTATCCGATAAACACGCTGATAAATGCCGGAATTGATGACATAATGATTGTTACGGGCGGAAATTCTGCCGGAGATTTTCTCAAACTTCTGGGAAATGGCAAAGAATTCGGTTTGAAACATTTGAATTACACTTATCAAGAAGGCGAAGGCGGCATTGCCGATGCGCTTTCTTTGGTTGAGCATTTTGCTGATGATGAGCCGATTTGTGTGGTTCTAGGCGATAATATAATCGAAGGAAATATTCGTGCGGCGGCGGAAGATTATCGGAAACAAGGCACAGGCGCGAAGATTTTGTTGAAAAAAGTTCACGATCCGCAACGCTTCGGCGTTCCTGAGATTGATGGCGAAAATGTGCTGCAAATCGAGGAAAAACCAACAAATCCGAAATCGGACTTTGCAGTTATCGGAATTTATTTTTACGATAAAACGGTTTTTGATGTTATCAAAACGCTCGTTCCGTCAGGTCGCGGCGAACTCGAAATTACGGATGTAAACAATCATTACATCAATCGCGGCGAGATGACTTGGGCGCAGCTTGATGGTTGGTGGACAGACGCGGGAACATTTGAAAGTCTGCTTCACGCAACAAATCTCGTAGCAAAAACCGGTGCAAACAATTTGGAGGTGAAAAGTGCAAACAGCTAAAGAAACAGCAGAATTTACGAAAGGTAAAATTCAAAATGTCGTTGTTTATCCGTTAAAGAAATTTGTTGACGAGCGCGGCTGGCTGGCAGAACTTTTTCGCCACGACGAATTGGCGGAAGAATTTTATCCGCAGATGGCTTATATTTCCATTACCGAACCAAATTTTCAGCGCGGTCCGCACGAGCATATTTCGCAAGCCGATCTTTTTTGCTTTATTGGAACAGGGAACTTTAAGTTGAAAATGTGGGACAATCGCAAAGATTCGCCGACTTTTAGAAATGTAATGACGATGTTCGTCGGCGCGGATAACCCACAAGCCGTGATTATTCCAAAAGGCGTGGTTCACGCATACAAAAACATCAGTCTGACTGAAAAAGGCGTGGTTTTAAATTGCCCGAATCGGCTTTATATGGGCGAAGGCAAGCGCGAAGAAATTGACGAAATCCGCCACGAAGACGATGCGGATACGATATTTAAGATAGATGATTAAGTTTTAGTCCGTGTGGCTAAAAAAATATCAGCAATCGGTAGCGATTTTCCCGCACAATCGCCAAAGTATTCGCCACTTTGACGCAAAACGTCAAAGCCGCAAACACTTTACCGATTGCCGATTTTTTTGATTTGATGAAAATTGTTCGTATTATTGCACGGCTCAATGTCGGCGGACCTGCCCGCCACGTCGTTTGGTTGACGAAAGAATTAAATACCGCGGATGTTCAGAGCGTTTTAATTGCCGGAACTGTTCCCGAAGGCGAAGAAGATATGGATTGGTTTGCCTATGAAAACGGCGTAAAACCGATTTTTATCGAAGAAATGAGCCGCGAACTTTCGCCGAAAGACATTGTTTCTTTGTGGAAAGTTTATCGGGAAATTAAAAAAGCAAAGCCCGACATTATTCATACGCACACGGCAAAAGCTGGAACAATCGGCAGAATCGCGGTTTTTTTTTATCGCCTTTTCAGCCGCAAAAAAGTGAAAATTATTCACACTTTTCACGGACATATTTTTCACAGCTATTACGGAAACTTAAAGACGAAGATTTTTTTGTTTATCGAAAAAACTCTGGCGCGTTTTGCAACAGATAAGATTATTACAATCAGCCAACGGCAATTTGAAGAAATTCACGAAGAATTCGGCATCGGTAAAAGGGAACAATTCGAGATTATTCCGCTCGGTATTGATTTGGATAAATTCGCCGAAGCCGCCGCGAAAAGAAATATTTTGCGCGAAGAAATTGGCGCAAAAGACGACGAAATTTTAATCGGATTTGTCGGACGCTTGACCGAAATTAAAAATGTTCCGCTTTTGCTGAAAGTTGCGGAAATGTATCAAACTAAACGAGATAGAAGTTTTCCGAAACTGAAATTTTTGATTGTCGGCGACGGCAATTTGCGCGAAGAACTCGAAGCGGAAGCCGCAAAATTAAAGTTGACCGACACCGTAAAATTTTTAGGCAATCGTAACGATGCTGACGTTTTTTATGCCGGATTAGACATTGTGGCGCTCGTTTCTCTGAATGAAGGAACGCCGCTTTCATTGATTGAAGGGATGGCAAACGGCAAAGCGATAATTTCGACTTCCGTCGGCGGCGTGATTGATTTGCTCGGCGAAATTAAAGCCGAAAAAGAAGGTTATAAAATTTGCGAACGCGGCATTCGCACCGAATCGAACGAAACAGAAAGTTTTTTTCAAGCCTTGATGCTTCTGGCGGGAAATAAAGATTTACGAGCCGAAATGAGTGCGAAAGGCACAGATTTTGTGCGGAAAAATTATGCGAAAGAACGGCTCTTCAAAGACATCCGCCAGCTTTATGAAAAGTTACAAAATATTGAATAAATGTCATTCTTTGCTTGCTTTTAGACAGGAATTATTTTGTAATTGAAATTAAATTCCCCAGAATTATTTTTAATGTTATCCAGTCCATTTGTAATTGCGGCAGTCAGTTTTGCTTTATCGTTGGGATTGACTTATACCGTCCGCGAATTTGCGCGGCATTATGGCTTTGTCGCCAAACCGAAATCCGACCGTTGGCACAAACGCCCGACGGCGATGATGGGCGGCGTGGCAATTTTTTTGACAACCGCGATTGTTTTTACCTTATTTCTCGAACATAGCCGAGAACTTTGGATAATTTTGGGCGCGAGTGCTTTTCTTTTTCTCGTTGGATTAATTGACGACGCAATTCAAATTAAACCGTATCAAAAACTTATCGGACAACTTATCGGCGCAGGAATTGTCGTCAGTTCCGGTTTGACTCTGCAATGGACGAGCTTTGAGATAATCAATATCGGTCTGACAGTCTTTTGGCTAATCGGCATTGCCAATGCGATAAATCTGCTCGACAATATGGACGGTTTAGCAGCGGGAATTGCCGCCATTGCCGCCTTTTCGCTGACACTCGGCTTTGCTTCAAGCGGTGGGCAGGAAACGCAAGTTGCTTTAACTGCCGCATTTACGGGGGCATTGGTTGGATTTTTGGTTTTCAATTTTAATCCGGCTTCGATTTTTATGGGCGATTGCGGCTCGATGTTTGTCGGTTTTTTTTTGGCAAGTATGGTTTTGGATAACCAAATCGGCGGACGTTCACGAAGTATCGTTTCGATTTTGGCAGTTCCCGCGCTGATTCTTTTCGTGCCGATTTTCGATACGACTTTTGTTACGGTTTTGAGAAAAATCTCAGGCAGAAAAGCCTCGCAAGGCGGACGCGATCACACCTCGCATCGGCTTGTGGCACTCGGACTTTCAGAGAGAAATGCTGTTTTGATGCTTTACGGTTTTGCGATTTTGGCGGGCAGCATCGCGCTTTTCGTGCGCGAACTGCAACCGTCGCAAAGTCTTGCATTAATCGGATTTTTCATCATTATTTTGACAATTATCGGCGTGTATCTTTCAAAGGTCAAAGTTTATGAAGAACAAGACGAAGAACTCGCCTTGCAAAACAACGCGGGTTACGCTTTTATTTACAATCTTTCGCACAAACGGCGGATTTTTGAAATTTTTCTTGATATTTTTCTGATTACGCTTTGCTATTATGCGTCGTATATTTTTATTTTCGGCGAACTCGAAAATACGCCGAATTGGGTTTTGTTTCTGAAATCTCTGCCGCTTTTGATTGTCATCCATCTGTTTGCGTTTTTGCTGGTCGGCGTTTATCGCGGTTTGTGGCGTTACACGAGCATTCGTGATGTTTTGACATTCGGCAAAGGCGTTGCGCTCGGTTCTATTTTGTCTATTTTGGCAATTCTTTTGCTTTACCGTTTTGAGAATTTTTCGCGGACGGTGTTTTTGTTCAACGCGATCCTTTTGCTGGCGGCTTTATCAATCAGCCGAATGGCGTTTAAATTTTTCCGTCAGCTTTTACCGTTGCCGATAAGCGATGCACAATGTAACGTGCTTATTTACGGCGCAGGCGACGGCGGCGAAATGGTGTTACGCGAATTAAAAAACAATCCCGAATGGAACTATGTGCCAATCGGTTTTGTTGATGACGATCCGATGAAAAAAGATAAAGTCATTCATGGCTTAAAAGTTTTCGGCGGCAACGGTTCGCTGCCGAGTATTTGCCGCGAAAACGATGTGCAGGAAATTTTGATTTCGTTCCGCAATATCTCGAAAGAAAGAATTGAAGAAGTCCGCGAAATCTGCCGCGATTCCGATATTTCGCTCAAACGCGCTCAATTGGTTATTGAGCCGATAGAGTTTGAATAGTTCAAAGTTTAAGGTTCAAAGTTAAAACCATACCTAACTTTGAACCTTAAACTTTGAACTTTGAACTTTGAAAAAATGTCAACAAAATCAATCAAACTTGAAAATTCTGCGCTTCGGGCAATTTCGCTCGCGGCGATTTTGGTGTGTTTGGTTGGCGTATATTTTACAGCAAAATGGGCGTTTGCAAATACGATTGCTTTGAAGGCTGAAAAGCAAACTGATGCCGACCCGATTGTCATCAGCGAATTTGCGGTCGGTTTAGCTCCTTCCGATCCACAGACGCATTACACGCTTGCTGCACTTTACGACAAATCTTTTTTGCTCGAAAATCAGCCGAAATCGCTTGCCGAATACGAAGCGGCAGCCGCGCTTGCGCCAAACGATTTTCGGCTTTGGCTGGCTTTGGGCAAAGCGCGTGAGCGTAACGGAGATGTGGAAGGCGC
>CALMEH010000469.1 GCA_937863115.1 uncultured Acidobacteriota bacterium | reverse complement strand
GTCCCGATGCGAGCCAATATGAACTCGAACAAATTGCCGCTTATTATTATGGCGAAATCCGTCGTCGCGGAATTGCTGAAGTGCTAAAAGAAATGGGGCTTCTGGGAATGCAAATGGAAGCGGTTACGGCGAGCGTTGAAGACCGTGAAATTGATTTTTCCGAAAGTGAAATGCCCACGCAAAAATTCACCGTTGCCGACCAACGCCGAATTGAAAAAGCACGGAAAAATCTTTCGCCGCTCCCGCCGAAAACTCCTAATTTCGACGACGAAATGATCTTTGTGCTTTATCGGATCGGCAACTCGAAAATTACCAAAATCCGCACGGATGAATTTGAAAATTATTATCTGAGTAGTGAAGGAAAATCGCTCGAAGAACTTGATGCGGATTACATTTCGTATGAAAAACTCGAACAATATGACGAGAACGGCGTTTTAGGATTTTCGATGTCGGGCGGACAACACGCCGTCGTCGCTCTCGAATTCGATGCTGAGGTTGACGCTTCCTATTTACCGATTCACACGGCATCTCTGGCAAAAGAAATAAATCTCATCTTTGTTGGTCACAGAATCGGCGGCAAAGCGGCTCAAAAAGCACGTCATTTCACAGTCGCACAGCGCATCTTGCAGCAGGAATTAAAGGAAATGAAAAAAGGCGTTCCGGCACTTTTTTCAACACCAATGCCAACGATTGATAAATTCTCTGAACTTCCCTTTTCGGACGAAGAATTTAATGACTGGCTAGCGGCAAAACTCGATGAGCTTTACCCTCATCGCACACTCCGAAGTGTCCGTCGTTTTATTACTAACAAAGCCGGCAAACTTGTCGAATATCAAGGCACTCAAGAGTTCAATCCCGACTTTGAAGAAATGCAGTATGTAGCCAGCGTTTGTCAGATTTTATGGTCAAATCTGAAGACTGATTTTCACTTCCGCAGTCTGCGGCGCGAGGCGTATCAAAACCTTCATCTCGGTATTCGGAAAACAACCGACACCGCCGAACTTGCACAGCTTAAAAAACGAGCCTACGACGAGTTCAAATCGCGAGGAAAAATCACGCTCAAAGAGTTCACGGCTCTCAACACGGCAGCTAAATCGCAAGAAGTCAGGCTTTCCGGCATTCAGTCAATCACGACGAAAAAGACGTTGCGCGACATCGGTTGCGCTTCTTCAAATCGTCTTCGCTATCTCAAGTTTTTCCTCTACAACGACGAATCAGTTCAAGTCTTAACCCGTCAGGAAAAGCAGCGTTTGTGGGAAGCAATTCGGCTTCGTGAAAAAGCACTTCAAACAGTTGCGATGAATGGCGCGAAGCCAACCTCAAAAACCGTTCAACCGCCGATTTTCCGTCAGCCGAACGCACAAAAACAAGTCGTCCGCGTTACGCCGCGATGCGTTTAGTTTAGCCAATAAAAATCAAAAAAAAGCGGTTTGCAAGAAGTGAAAGGCGAGAGAGAAAAATCGCTTTTCACTTCGCTTCGCTGAGAAAAAAAAGCGGTAAGCAAATTTACGAGCCAATGAGGAAATCTTGGCAAAACTTAAAAACAACGGGCAGAAACACGAATTGTTGAGTCTGCCAAAAATCAAAAAATAAACTACAGGAGCTTAAAAAATTATGTCAACACAAGTAACGATTCTTGGAAACACCGGGCGCGATGTCGAATTGCGCTATACGCCGCAAGGCACAGCCGTCGCAAACTTTTCGGTTGCATCGAACACCGTTCGCAACACGTCGCGCGGGTTACAGAAAAAGACCGATTGGTTCAACATTACCGCTTGGGGCAAACAAGCCGAAACATTGGCGAAATACCTGCAAAAAGGCTCCTCAATTCTCGTGCGCGGCAAACTTGATTTGAGCGCGTGGGAAACCCGCGACGGCGAACCGCGTGTCAATGCCGACGTTACCTTGCAGGACTTTGAATTTGCCGGAGTGAATCCCGCCAAAGCCGTTGACGAAACCGTTGAACAATTGACTTCGGAGGAAGAAACGGTGAACACGATGCCCGCAATCGAACCGGCGGAAGATGCGGAAGAAAAAGCCGAAATGATGGCGGCATTGCACGAAATGGACTCTTTGGACGAAGCCTTTGCCGGACAATACTAAACCACCAATTAAATCAAATAAAAAGCGGGATGAGTAACTGAATTTGCTTGTCCCGCTTTTTTATTTTGTAGGAGGAATTAAAACTATGAATACGGCGATTTCAACCCAAAATTTTACGACTCCCAACATTAATCCGGCGAATCCTGCCGATGAAAAACACCCGAAAGTTTTAATTTATGCCGACGGTTCGTGCCTGAAAAACGGTAGCCCGGAATCACAAGCCGGCGCGGGTGTTGTGCTGATGACCGAAGAGGGCAGGCGGATAAAATTGAAAGCAAGTTATCTCGGAGCTTTGACCAATCAAAAGGCGGAAATTTTAGCTTGTGCCGTCGGACTTGAATCGCTCAAAAAACCGTGCGAAGTAAAAATCTTTTCCGACTCGAAATATGTCGTTGAAACGATGCTCGGCAGCAATCGGATGAAATCCAACCGCGAGTTTTGGGAACGATTGATAAAGGCTTGTTTGACTCATAAAATCGAATGGAATTGGGTTCCGAGGGCTTCGGGTAATGCGTTTCAGGAAACCGCTGACAGACTTTCCCGCGCCGCCGCAACTAGAAAAGAAAATCTTGATAAAGGAACGCTCGACAGATTGGCTTTGATGATGCGCGGAACGCCTGATGAAAACACGGTGCGGATGATACACGACGGACTGAAGACATTAGCCGCCGCTTGTGACGGAGCAAAAAAAGCGGACGGACAAGGTTTTAATAAATTCGACAGCGAACTGGGGAAAAGGTTTGCCGGAAAGACGGTTTTAACTATCTCGGAGGCTTTGTTTGCTCGCGGGCTAATGTCGAAATACCGAACCCAAATTGCCGGATTCAATACGGAACTGGCATTGCTGGTTTAAGAAAAAAAGTCCGCCGAAAAAAGCGAACCTTTGATTTACGAAAATATCAATTTATTCAGTTCTCTTTGAGCCAATCCTTAAAGCCGGTATCGCGTTCAAAAAGTAATTTCAATCCGTGTTCAAAACAATCGCCTGTGGTTATTTCCGTGTTCATTCGCTCGGAAGCGTAGGTGATATATTTTTCAAGTTTGGCATTGGTTGACTCAAGAATTTTGCCGTTCACCTTCACATAGACCAAGCGAATAAGCTGCAAAATCGGAGCATCGGATTTGGGTTTGGTAGTTATATTTGTTCCATTAGTTTCAGACATATTTTTCTTTTCCTTATTGATAAAAATTATTCCTTCTCGGAATCACATTTTCTTGCTAAATCAACTTGCGTGCCGAACTGAGAATAATGCCTAAAATAAACCGCCTTGATTGATGACCTGAGATGTTCCTGAACTTGTATGACAGGATAGAGCGTATTTTACCGCCCGTTAAAAACTAAATAATTGAAAGATAAGAGCTTACGTCAGTTAGATTCTAACCCGCTAAATTATCTGCCGATTTTTTGCCGTTCATATTGAAAAAATCCCGAAAACAAAGGGTTTAGGAACGAATTTTGCTACTCCCTCTAAGGAAGATTTTCTAACCGGGTAAGCTAAGTATTTTCAACAGTTGGATTGATTGAAAAAAAATCGTATTTTTCAAATTCAAGCGAAAATAGGAGTTATCAGGTTAGAAAAATCTAACGGCGAAACAGCCGAAAAAATTAGAAAAAAAATCTTAAATGATGACCATAAAACCTAAATGCGGGAACGAAATCAAAGAAAACTAACTGAAAAAGTTGCCGGTGTTTCAAATGAATCTTACGGCGAAACTTTATACTTTCGACCGTTTGCCGACGATGATAAAATTATCAACAAAATCGCCGGACGGACAGGAAAAAAAAGATCGGCAGTCGCGCAGACACTTCTTCATCTCGCTGTCGAAGGAAAACAATTCGATTTTGACGTAGATAATAAACAACTTTCCAAACTCGATTGGCTCGTAAATTGTGAAAAACACCGCACCATTAAAGACGACGTGCGCGACGCATCAATCGAACGGCTTGAAGAACACGCCCGCGAGATGGAATCGCGTCTGACGGAAATAGCCGAAAACGCGTGTTTTACCAAAATTTTAACGAGTGAGATTTATTGCGTGGCAGTGGTCTGTATGTCATATCTTAATCAGATTTTTACGAAAATAATCGAATATTTTTCGCCCGTTGAAATCGAGAAAAAAAACAGCACGGATTTTGCCAATCGCAATGCGCTCGGACTTATTGAACACGCCCTTGCCGAACTCGAAAACTTGGAGGCGCATCACGATACGAATGCGGAAATTACACAAACCGAAATGCTTTATCTCTTTACCAAGATCGAGAAAATCCGCCAGCGGCTTCTACCCGTTTCAGCCGAATCAATTCACGTTCAAAATAACCGATGAAAGTTATCGTCAGCGTTCAGTCAAAACGGGCGAGTTCGCGCGGACTTGTCCATTATATCGCGCACAGCAAACTCGACCCGGAGCGAGAAGGGGCGTGCAGAAAGATTTTTAACGAACAATCCGATGAAATTACGGTCGAAAAGGCAAATTCGCTTTTGAACAATGAAACAGCTCGCCGTCGCCTTTCCAATGAGGAACTTCACCATTTGGTTATTTCGTTAAAATCCGAAAATTTCGAGCGTCTGGGCAAAGACGAAAAAGAGCGCGTTTCATCGGTCAAAGAAATCACGCGCCACACAATAAAGCGTTTGGAAAATGAAATCGGCGCACAGCGACTTGATTGGGCGGCTGGCGTTCATCTGAATACCGATAATCCGCACGTTCATATCGCTATCAACAAGTCATATTTTGATAAAAACTTGGAGAAAAAACATTTGAGCAAAATCCCGCCGCATCTGCTTCCGCATTATGAAAAAAATGAAGAAGGCGAGAAAACTTTCGTGCGCGGGAGTTTGATCGAATCGGCAACCGAAAAACTTGAGGAAATTTGTCAGCAAAAAGAAAACGAGCGCGATTTAGAAAAACAGAAATCACAAACTGATTTGAGTAAAAATCAGACTTCCAAAAAATCGCCGAAAATAAAATCAAACGAAGAAAACTCAAACTCTAAATCTAAAGCGGAAATCGAAAAGGAGCGCGATATTTTGGCACAGACGATTTTAGCCAAATATTATCTGGAAAAATCTAAAGAAAATTTAGATTCGCTGGTCAATCACGGCGATAAAAGACGTTTCAGAATTTTCGACGAAATTAGTGGTAAAAACCGTTCAATTTCCCTATTCGATCTGGAACGCCGCGCCGACAAAAGTGCCGCTCGAAAAATTAAAACTCAAAACATTTCGGATGCGGTAAAAAAGGAAGAATTGCGTAAAACTTTGGTCGCAGAGGAAATACAGAAAAACTTGGACGGCATCAAACGCATTAAAACAATTCTGCATAATTTGGTTCGTAAAGAATTGGGCGAACTTAAAAAACGCGAAGAAGAATACAAAAGCGTCAAACCGTTGGCGGAAAAAATCCGCCAGAATTACCGCAAGGAAAACATAAAACTTCCCGCCCCGAATTTGACCGCTGAGGAATTGGAAATGCTTCAAGCGGAAGCACTCGAAAAGAAAGAATTTCGCGTCGCCAATTATTTTGAAAGAGTGAGAATCGAACTTTCAAAAGAACGAAATACTCCGACGCGGAGTGTAGAACAAGTTGAGAAACTCAAAGCCAAACAAACTATTTCCGAATTAAAAACTGTGCATTTCGATAAGCAGTTAAAAGACTTTAACCAAAGCAAGAGGGCATTTCCGGTTGAAATTGACGGAAAAAAAATGACGCTTTCGCGGATAGATGAACTCATTGAAAAACACACACTTGATGAGCAAAAAATCACGAGCAAAATCAGTCGCAGTTTAGCGAAAATCGGTTTGATTGAACGGCGGGATGAACTTGAGAAACTCGAAGAAACAAAAGACAGAATCATCGAAATTTTAGGCGAAAAACAGGAAAATTTAGTCAAGCAACAAACGGACGAAAAAGCACTTTTGGAAACGCTCAAGGGGTTTTATGAAAAAGATACTAACCACGAAAAAGAAACTCTCAAACCGAAATTTGACGCGAAGGAATTGGCAGAAATAGAATCGCTCGCTTTTGAACTCAAGCTGCCCGAAATTTATCGGGATAATTGGTCGCAGCAAAAACAGTTTTTGGCAGATTCCGAACAAAAAAATATCGTCAAAGATGTAATTGCCGGACGCGCTATTGCTCGTCAGGTTTTAAGTGAAATTGAAGTTGAGCGTTGTAAGGAAGATTTCAATTTATTTAAGAAAAATAAAGATTTTACAAAGTTTGAAATCATTAATCAGAAAACCGGCGAGGCGAAATTCGTTTCGCTTTCCGAAGTCAGATTCGATTCACGAGACTCGCTTTTTGACCAAACGCTGGAGTATGTTTTGGAAAATCGGGAGAAAAGAAACACGCGGCGGGAGATCGAAAAATTGGTCAAGGAAAAACAAGTCGAACTCAAAGAAAACTTGCGCGATGCCAAAGCCATTTATAAAACCGCAGCAGAAGAAGCCCGCGAATATCAAACAAGATCAATTTTCGGTGCGGTCAAATTTTTTAATGAGCCGCTTTTTACGCCGAAAGAATTGATGACGATTGAACTCAGAGCGGGTCAAACCGAGAGTAAATCCGAAGCAAAAAATTTACAGAAAATTTTTAATTTAGCCGATTATTCCAAGTCGAAAAATCTGTCGGCAATCCTTTCCGGTTCGATGTCCGAAAAAGGACACACGAAGAAAGAGGAAATTCTTTTAGAAACATCGCCAAATAAAGCGAATGTGCCGGAAAAAGATGAAGTAAAATCAGATAAGAGAACATCGGAATTGAGAGAAAATAAAACGGAAATTCTTAACCAGGATAGAGGAAGGTAAAATATCAAAATGGAAGTAACAAAAACGCCGACGGTAATTGAACAACATATCCGAAATGCGGTTGACTACGGTTGGGCAATGGCAGTAACCGCCACGCCCGAACAAATTCGAGAGATGATGCGGCAAAATGAGTTGTTCGATAAAGGTTTAGAAATTTGCATAAATTGCGGTCAGGAATCAAGACGCGGATTAGAAGATTGCGAATCTTGCGGAGAAAGTAAAATTCCCTTTTGATTTCGGGTTTAAGGCATAAAATTTGCACTTAACGGGTGAGTTAATTTTATGCCGAACAATACCGAAAACAACCCGAATATAACGCTCGTTTCTACGCAAAAGGACGAATTAACAAGAATTGAAATCCGCGACCACATTACCCGCGACGACGTTCGCGCCGAAAAGGACAAAATTTTTCTTTTCGGCGATAACCTTGCTCAAAAAGGTTTCGGCGGACAAGCCAAGGAAATGCGCGGCGAAGAAAATTCGCTTGGTATTCCGACCAAAAAACTACCGAGTAATTCAAAAGATGCCTTTTTTACAGACAAGGAATTTGCCGCGAATATTAAAGCGATTGACGAAGCCTTCGGTAAAATTCCGCCCGATAAAGTCGTTGTCATTCCAAAAGCGGGACTTGGAACGGGACTTGCCGGATTAGAAGAAAAAGCTCCGCAAACTTTTGCTTATCTTAATGAAAAACTAGCTGACATAGGCTTTACTAATCCAAGTAAAGAAACTGCTAAAAACCTTGGCTCAAAATCTATCACCGAAAACAAAGTCATTGTTCAAAACGTGAAAGGCGAATCCCCAACCGCAAAACGCCTGCTTGATTTGAACAATATCCAGACTGACAGCCTTAAAGTTTTATCGCCGACGGAAAAAGAAATTGACACGCTAAAAATTGATAAGCAACAAGCCTTAGCCGATTATGCCGAGCGGCTACGATCCGATTATAAATCAAACGTAAATAACTTCCGCGACGGGCTTCGACTGTTGAGCGATTCGTTGGAAAAAGGCGAGCAAATTACGGTTGCCTGTTCGTGTCGCAACGGCGTGATGTGCCACGCCGACGTGGTAAAAATGGCGGTGGAAAAGGTCAACGCTCATCTTAAAAACGCTACGATAAACAAAGAAAATCGAAACGCTCCAGCCGAAAACCTTGCCGTTAATTCTCAAACAAAACAAATCAGCCAAGGACAAAACCTAAATCCGCGCACCCAACGAGCGATTAACGAAATTTTAAGTTTCAGCGAGAATGACCGTGTTTTGGAAAAAATCAATGAAACCGACGGCAGAAACCGCAGCGAACAAGCCTCATATCTCGGACAATATTCGCAACTAACCCGCGATATTTATGAGCGTGGCGCAAATGTCGTGGACGGCAATTTAATTGTTCCGCAGGAAAAATTGACCGATTCGCAACCGCTCCGGATGACGACGGAAAGTTATGCCGTCAGCCGTCTCAATAAAATCTTGCAGAACGAAGAACGTGCCAAAGAACTCGCGCCGGTCGTTGTCGAATACGGCAATAAAATCGGCGGAATAACAGCGGACGGTGAAACCAAACTGAAAGTTTTCGGCTGGATGTATGATTCGCTTGAAGGGAAAACTGATTTCGGAGCGCGAGAAACGGGCGAAAAACCGAAGTTTGAAGAAACGCTCGAAAAAATCAAAGGTTTGGCGGAAGAAATGCACTCGCTTGAACCGCTTGATAAAACCGAATTCGTTCCACTTTCGGAAGTTGAACGGGAGGTTTCTGCCGAATCTTTTACTGAAAACAAAGGCGATAATCTGAATCAGGCTGAAATTTACGAAGAAGCAATCAATCTCGAAACAGCCGAGCAAAAAGTCGAATTAGAACCAAGCGGCAAAATAAATGCTGAAGGGTTTGAGCGAATTGAACTAAGGGCAGATGTGCCGCGTATTCCCGAAGATTACACACCAACCGAAATAACCGAACTAATCAACCAAACTTTGCCGGAAATTGACCGCAAACTTGAAAACGGCTTTACTCCGAAAGAAATTCTCGCTCCTTACAATTGGGCGATTCGGCAAAGTGCAAGCGAAGATGCACAAAAAAGGCTTGAAAACATTTATCAAAAGCAGCGAAACAGTCGAACCGAACCGCCGCAATCAAACCAAAGCCTAGAGCAACAACTGGCGAAAATTGATTTGCGCCGTCAAAATATTATCGAAATCAAAAGTCCAAATGAATATCTTTTGGCGGAAAAAGAAGCAATCAATATTTTTTACCGACAGCAAAAGATGGAAATTGGAAATCTGCTGACGAAGATTGATAATGCGCGGCTGAATCAAACGGGCGAAAAATCTGATGAAATCGCGCTCAAAAAAGAACTTAATCAAGTTAAAGAAGCCAAACCGAATTTTGCCTTTAAACTCGAAAATTCATCTGAACTTGTCGTCGGATTTCCTTCTAAAAAATCGGTTGAGGATCGAAATTTCATTTCGTCCTATATCAATTACCAATTAAAACAACCTGAAACACGGCTTCGTTTCGAGAATGAAAGATACCGCGATTTTGCCGTCAGACTCGAATCTGTCGCAACGCGCGATGATGTGATGAAAACATCATCTGAAATTCGAGCGGAAAACGCAGAACTCGGTTTCAAATGGAGAGATTTATCAGATAGTGAAAAGGAGAAATTACCGCGACCATTAACGAGCAAAGAAATGCAATTTCTCTTCACCGAATCATCGCCGGCGCATTACACAAACGAGATGACCGCCATTCGGCTCTCTTTTGCCCACAGCGGAGCGATTCGCCGCGCAATGACCGAATCGCTTTTGAAAGGGGAAATTACACCAAGTCCCGAAGCACAGAAATTGATTGGAAGTTTGGAATCAAGACTCCAAAGACGCGAGATCACACACTCTTTGCTTGCCACCAAGCATTTTTTTGAAAGCGTCAAAGTGCCGAATGATTCTCTCAAATACAAAAATAATTTTGACCATCGAGAGATTTATCAAAAATTGCCGCCACAGGAAAAAGATTTCGTTTATCAAAAGGCTACGCAGCAAAAGGAAAATCTCGAATACCGACTTGCCTTCAAAAATGAGCGGCTTCAGCGTAAGGATGAAATTGACCTCTCGCAAATAAACAAACAAGAAATCGGCGAAAAAGAAAAGAGTTTTCACCTTCTTAGCCAATTTAATCAGGCGAGAATTTTAGGCTCGAAAATGGAATCTCCGATTCTTACACAAAAAGAAATCAGCGAAACCAATGTCAAAGCGATTACGGTTTTGCTCAAAAATCATCCGTCTGAAAAATTGGAAATTATCGGTCAGGAACTCCAAAAAAGTCAAAATATTGAAAACAAAACAGTCGGCGAAGTTCTCCAAACCTTCGCCCGCGCCGAGATTTCCCAAGCCGAAAATAAAACAAATATCAGCATCAAACTACCGAAAAAAACTCTTGTCAGTACGGAAACTTACCGTGAACTGCTCGAAAAATTTTACCCCGACGACACACGGGAGAACGAAAAATACAAATTTGAAAACTTCAGCGACATAGAGATTTCCCGCGCTCGTGAAAAAGGGCAAGATGAAACCCTAAATAATTTCCGCGAAGAAATTAAGAGTAATATTTATCAAAAAGATGATTCCGGCAAAGTAATTGAAACCGAAACAGCAGTTCACGAAAAACTCAATAAAATTGCAAAATTTCAAACCGAAGCCAGAAATGCTTTGCGTGAAAATGAAAGCATTATTCAAAAATACGGTGCCCGCGCCAATACCAAAACGCAAACCCAAAATCGTGCAATTCCTTCCAAAATCACTCAAAAAGCTATTGTTTCATCCGCTCTGGGCAAAAATCCAAATCATTTCCCGTCTAACAAAACCAATGACCAATTTTTACAAGCCGTGCAAAAGGAAATGACCATTACGGATTTGAACAAATTTACAGCAAATGAAAAATTTTTAGGCGAGATGAAAGCCAATATCAAAAATGAATTTGCGGAGATTTACGAAAATTTAAAAGTATTGGAAGAAAGTAAATTACAATCGGCAAAAACTATTGAATTAGGTGAAAAAGCGCAAAGTATTTCAGAACAAATTATCAATGAAAAAATAAACGAAAATAAACCCTTTACTTTGCGAATTTTTGAAAAGGAACTTGAAAAAACTGAAAAACAAATTTTCGGTGCAAGTTTGGAAGAGAAATTTCCCGATAATTCCTACTTTGAAAAAGAGAAAAATCTTAACCCGACATCTGTTTTCTCAACCGAAGAACGTAACCAAATAAAAGAACAAGCCTTTGATAAGGTTAAGGA
>CALMEH010000468.1 GCA_937863115.1 uncultured Acidobacteriota bacterium | reverse complement strand
AACCCGCCAATCTTTGAAAAATTCAGGCGGTTTGCCTTCAAAATAATGTCCGATAAACTGTAAAATCCAACCGACAACAAACAAGCCCAAAGAAATTCGCCAAAATCCTGCCACAAACAGCGAAACCGGAATCAACAAAAGCGACAAAACAATCATCGGAATCCCAATTTTATGCGTCAACTGATTTATCGGATGCTGATGACTTTCCGAATATTCTTCAATCCATTCGTCCCAACTTTTTCCGCCCATCATAGATTTTTTTCTCCTTATTTGTTCCTAAGCATATTTTGATAAGCCTGATACATTAATTCAGGCTGTCTTGAATAAAACTCAAGATAACCGCAATTTCCGCAAATCGCAACTCTTACCGGACTCGTAATTCTTTGTTTGAATATCAAAGCGTCCGGTTTCTCATCAACCGCGATTTGAAGATAACCGGAAGAATTTTCGCCCTTATCCAAAACCATTGCATTCGGAATAATTTTGTCAGAATTACATTTTAGGCAGTTTTTCATATATTTTTACTTTCAAAGTGTCGTCCAATTCTTTCGTTTCCGTTAATTCAAATTCTTCCAAAAAATCTTCCGGCATAAAAGCATCGGCATCTTCAATGCTCAAAGGAATTTCCGTAACGATCCATTTTTCAATGACATCCGCAAAATTTTCGTAAGTTTTCGCGCCGCCGATGATGAATAAGTCGCCTTTCAAAAACTCCGCCAAAGCCAAAACTTCATCTTTGCTTCGGAAAAGCAAAACTCGCGGCTGATGTTCCATTGAGTTTGCGCGTGAAAGCACGATATTCAAACGCTTCGGCAATGGTTTTCCGATTGATTTCCAAGTGTGAAACCCCATCACGACGGCGTTTCCGTGTGTTGTTTCCTTAAAAAATTTCAAATCCGCTGAATAGTGCCACGGCAACTTTCCATCTTTGCCGATAGCGAAATTTTGCGCAATTGCCACAATGCCGATGATTGCCATAAATTTATTTCAGATGACTGTTTCTGACTGCTCCAGCCAATAAAATCGCGGCGAACAATAATATAAAATCAAGAACAATACCGATTATTACAAATGCCGTTGAAGACGCAAAAACAGATAAAACAGCGTTCCAATTTTTGGATTCGATTAAAAATTTCGTCAAAAAAATTCCGCCCACGCTTGTTGTCAGAGTGATAATTACAATTCCCGCAATATATAAATAAAAACTCCATTGCACATCGCGTTCGCTGAAACCGTTTAAGCCAAGAAGCAGAAAAAACATCAGCAAAAATCCGCCTGTGCCGTTAAGCAACGTGATAAGAATAAATGTAATGATTTTCGCCGCCATTTTCTAACCTTGAAAATTGATTTTCGTGTGCGAACCGTCGCAGAAAGGCTTGTTTGCCGAAGCACCGCAACGGCAAAATGCCGTAACTTTACGCTTTTCGGTTTCGTTGCCGTCTGCGCCTTTGATTTTCAAATTACCGTAAACCAAAAGCGGTCCGTTTGCCATAACTTCAACTATTCTCTCGCTTTCCACCGATTTTTCTTCGCCGGTTTCGTTGTAAAAATAAGACAACGCACCCGACGGGCAAGCATCAATTTGTGCCGCAATTTTCTCAGTTTCCGCGCCTTCCGGTTTTATCCAAGGTCGCTCGCGCGGCGCAAAAACTTCAGGCAAATTTTTCCAACAAATTTTGGAATGAATGCAAACATCAGGTTTCCAAACCACCGTAATTTCTCCATTCGTATAGCGTTTTTCGGTCATAGATTTTTTCGGTAATTATAAATTTTACATTCTAAATTCTACATTATTTTGCGGTAAAGCAAATCATAAAATTAATCTTTTATCACCCGCACGGCGCGTCAATTTTTCGCGGTCGAAATATTCCAAAAGCGGGATTGCATACTTTCGGGAAACTCCTGCCAAATCCTTAAAAG
The DNA here is from genome assembly GCA_937863115.1 of uncultured Acidobacteriota bacterium. Taxonomy (GTDB): domain Bacteria; phylum Acidobacteriota; class Blastocatellia; order Pyrinomonadales; family Pyrinomonadaceae; genus CALMEH01. The sequence continues at coordinate 9,291 of CALMEH010000468.1, read as the reverse complement.
CCGGAACGTCAATCAATCGGTCTGAGCTTTTTGCGGCGTGATTTTTCAGTTTTTCGATTAATTCATTTATCACTTCGCGCCGAAAATAAAATTCTTCGGAGATTTTTACAATTTCGCCCGAATTTAGAAAAAGCTGGAAAATTTTCCGCGCGTGTGATTGTGTAAGATGTGTTTTTTGAATAACTTCGATTAAAGCATCGTCGAGTTTAGGAACTTCTAATTTTGCCGATTTATAAATTTCCAAAAGTCTTTCGCGCAAGATTTTTTCATCGTTTGATAACTCCAAATTATGCAAAACAGCGCGAACAAAATCTTTTTCCGCCGCGATTTTTTGTTCTTTCAACAGAATTCCCAAAACAGTTCTAAAAATTTCTTGCGGCAAATGCGAAAAGATTTTTTCGCGCAAGGTTTCGCGCCCGATTCCTTTGGCAAGAGGCTCTTTTCTATGAAAATTTTCGATTTCCGTCAAGGTTTTCGCCTTCAAATTATCAAACGGCGTTCTCGCAATCAAAAAACTTTCGGCTTCGATAATTGCTTTTTTTTCAATATTTTCACGAATCGCGTTCTGCAAAATTTCTTTGCGCCAAGCGGTTCGCGCCTGCAAATCATTAAATTTCGCGCCGTGTTCTTTGGCGGTTCCGAGATAAAGTTTTACTTTTTTCGGTTTGTCCGCGTCAATTAAATTTTGCAAATATTTTCGCGTTTCCGAAATGTCTTTTCGCCGATGTTTGATTGCCGAATTGTCTAAAATTCTTCCGCCGGCAATCGTCATTTGCGGCGAATATGAACGCAAAATAAATCTTTCTTCTGGAACGCAAACGACCGGAACTTCAAGCCGAATTTGAACAAAATCTTTTTCGCCTTGTTTGATTTCGTTGGTTTCGTTGAGAATTTGAATTCGCGCAAGTGCTTCGAATGTGCCGAGATGAACGCGGATTCTTTGGCGCGATTTTATTGTTTTTTTTGCGGTCTTTAAAACTTCGATTTCGGCATCGAAAATCTGCGTTGAGCGCAAAATTCCGCTTTCCGTCAAAACCATTCCGCGTTCAATTTCCGTGTGTTCGATGCCGCCGAGATTTACCGCCGTGCGCTGTCCGGCGTGCGCGGATTTTACCGATTTGCCGTGGGTTTGAAGTCCGCGAACGCGAACTTTTTTCGCAATCGGTAAAACTTCCAATTCGTTTGTTTCCAATATTTCGCCTGAAATAAGTGTTCCTGTTACAACCGCACCGAAACCTTTGACCGTAAATGAGCGGTCAATCGGTAAACGCGCAATCAAATCATTTTTTCGTTCGGGAATGTTTGCCGAAATTACTTTCAGCGCGGTTTTTAATTCATCAATTCCGTCGCCGCTTTTTGCACTCACGGCAATTACGAGCGCGTCTTGCAAAAACGAATTTTCGACCAATTCGGCGACATCAAAATTCACTAATTCGAGCAATTCTTCATCAACCAAATCCGTTTTAGTCAACACAATCAAACCCGTTTTCGTTTCGAGCAGACGGCAAATTTCAAAATGTTCACGAGTTTGCGGCATCACGCCTTCATCCGCGGCAATAACGAGCAAAACAACATCAATTCCGCTTGCGCCCGCCAGCATATTTTTGACAAATTTTTCGTGTCCGGGAACGTCAACAAATCCGATTCGGACATTGCCCAAATCGAGTTCGGCAAAACCGATGTCAATCGTAATTCCGCGCAGTTTTTCTTCGGGAAATCTGTCTGCATCAACGCCTGTAAGTGCTTTCACGAGCGCAGTTTTGCCGTGGTCAATATGTCCTGCCGTGCCAATTATTATATCCATTATAAAAAAGAAGATGAGACGGTGAGACTGACAGACAAAGGGAAAATCGCTCTGTCTCTCAGCCTCGCTATATCATCTTCTTGCCTTTATTTACTTCTTAGCGTTCGCAAAATCTCCGGCTTTGAAGATGGAAATTTTGTCGAATGTTAAGTGTTTTTTCATTGCTGCATTTACATCAGCAACCGTCATTGATTGGACTTTTTTCTCAATGTCAGCGTCCCACGCAAACGTGCGATTTAAGAATAAATAGTTTGACAAAGTTTGCACCAAACCGCCGTCATTGCCACGATTTCTTTGACGACTGAGAAGCCATCCGGCTTTGGCTTGTTCAAATTCTTCGGCAGTAAATCCATCGGAAATAACCTTCTGAATTTCCTCTTTGAATGCCATTTCGAGTTTTGCGACGTTTTGCGGTGCATAAATCGCAAAAGCGTTAAATGTCCCGTTTTCGTCCAAAGAACTTGCGCCGAAATTCGAACCGACACCGTAGCTGATGCCTTCTTTTTGGCGAATCCGAACTGCCAGACGCGAATTCAAAAATCCGCCGCCGAGCATAAAATTTCCGAGCGTGAACGCAGCATAATCGGGATTATCATCGCGCATTTTGACGTTCAAGCGGGCAAGGAAAAACGCATTCGCTTTGTCGGGCGTTTCAAAAGATTTGTTGATTGCCGGAACGTCGAAATATTCGGACGGAACTCGTTCGTATTTCGCCGGACTTTTCCAACTTCCAAAAACTTGTTCCGCACTCGAAACCGCCGCTTTGTCCGTGTCGCCAACGACTGCAAATTCACCGCTTGATGCGCCGTAAAAATCTTTGTAAAACTTTTTCACATCGTCCAAAGTCAAGGCTTTGACGGCGGCAATTTCTTCATCCAAAGTCATCGAATAACGAATGTCGCCTTTCGGGTAACGATTGAAATCTGCGCTCATTGCTCGAATTGCGACGGATTGCGGATCGCTTCGTTCGTTTTCGAGAGCGGTCAAAGTTTCCGCTTTCAGTTGGTCGAATTCGGCTTGCGGAAAATTGGATTCACGAAGAAGTTCGCCGACGAGTTTGATAACCTCGGGCAGATTATCGCGTGTCGTTTCCATTGATGCAAATGCACTTGTCGCACTTCCGCCGACAAATCCGCGAGCTTTCAAGCGGTCGAGTTCATCTTTGATTTGCTGGCGCGATTTTTTCGCCGTGCCGCGCATCAACATTTGTCCGGCAAAATTTCCTGCCGTCGAACGATTCATCAAACTTTTCGCATCGCCGAAACGCAGATTAACGCGCATAAATACAGCATCGCCGCGATTTTCCTTCGGCATAAAGGCAACTTTCAAACCACCGATGTTCCAACGCTGAACTCTGCCTTCGATATTTGTTGGAGAAGGTTCAAAAACTTCGCCCATCGAAACCAAAGTTTCGCCTTTGTAGTCCGTAACCATCGCCGTTATATCGTTATCGCTGAGTTTCGGAATCTCGGCGCGGTCGGGTTTTTCGGTCGGAATAAATACGCCCGAAGTGCGGTTTGATTGCTTCAAATAAGTTTTCGCAACACGCTGAACGTCGTCCGCCGTAACCTTTTTCATACGGTCGCGGTTAAGGAAAAACAAACGCCAATCGCCGCGTGCAATCCAATCGGTCAACTGAAGCGCAACACCGTTCGGGTCGTTTAGCGAAAGCTCGATATTTTTCAAAATCGTTGCTTTATGGCGTTCGACTTCATCTTTGGTCGGCGGCGTTTTGGTGAAACTTTCAACTGTTTCGATAAGCGTGTCGCGTGCGGCATCAAGCGAAGTAGTTTTATCCAATTCCGCGCCGAAAAGCATATAACTCGAATCGCGGTTTTGCATATTGATATTGAAAACGCCGCTTGCTTTTTTGGTTTCAACGAGATTTTTATGCAATCTGCCCGAAGGCACGTCTGCTAAAATTCTGCCTAAAATTTGGACGGCTTGAAAATCTGAATGCGCCGCCGACGGAATGTGATAACCAGCCATCGCGTATTGAGCATCACCCACGCGACGCAAAGTAACGGAGCGTTCGCCGTCTTGCGTCTGCTCGGTTGTGTAAATTTTCGGAAGTTCGCGTGTCGGTTTCGGAATCGAACCGAATTTTTGCTGAATCAGATTGAGCGTTTTCGCTTCGTCAATTTTTCCCGCAACCACGAGAACGGCGTTGTCCGGCTGATAATATCTTTTGTAAAACGCTTGCAAACGATCGATGGGAACATTTTCAAGGTCGGAACGCGCACCAATCGTGGTTTTACCGTAGTTGTGCCATTGATAAGCGGTCGCCATAATTTTTTCGAGCAAAATGCCGAAAGCATTGTTTTCGCCCGATTCCAATTCGTTGCGAACGACTGAAAATTCGGAATCCAAATCTTTTTTGGCAATGTAGGAATTAACCATTCGATCAGATTCCAAATCCAAAGCCCAATCGAGATTTTCGTCCGTTGCGGCGAAAGTTTCGTAATAATTCGTGCGATCATACCACGCCGTGCCGTTTGGTTGAGTGCCGCGAGCGGTCAATTCCGCCGGAATGTTCGGATGTTTCGGGGTGCCTTTGAAAACGAGATGTTCGAGCAAGTGCGCCATTCCGGTTTCGCCATAATTTTCGTGGCGCGAACCAACCAAATAAACGATATTAACTGTAATATTCGTCTTTGTCGCATCGGGAAAAAGCACAACGCGCAACCCGTTTTCCAAGCGATATTCGGTCAAACCTTCGACCGATGTAACTTTAGTAATTCCTTTCGGCAACGTCTGTGCCTGAATATTTGAAATAAAAAGAGAGAACGCCAAAAATGTAAATAAACACAATTTGGCGCAATGTCTGAAACTCATAAAAACCTCCGTAAATTTAAAGAAATGTGATTTTAGGAAACTGTTTGAATTATACACGAAACGCGGCTAAAAAGTTTAATTTGCAAACTACATTTGAAAGTTTATTTCTTGCGCGGAAATTGAAAGACAAAGAAAAATTGTCCAGAGACAAACACAGATATTTTTTTCATAAATTTTATGCGAAATTATTTACTTTCGGAATAGTTGATAACTGATAGCTGGTAACTTTTTGCCGAAAACCGCTATCAGCTATCAACTATTCCGAAAGTAAATTCGACTTTGCATTTTTGCCTCCGAAAGCGTCAAAATTACCTTTAAAATATGAAGCAAATCAACGAAAGAGTCCAACTTTTAAACAACAAATCGGCGAACAACAACGGCAAATATGTTCTCTATTGGGTGCAAATGTTCAAGCGCACGTCGCACAATCACGCGCTTAATTTTGCGATAAGCCAAGCTAACGAACGAAAATTGCCGCTCGTGGTTTATGAAGGTTTGAAATTTTATTATCCGTGGGCTTCGGACAGAATTCATACGTTTATTCTCGAAGGCGTTGAAGAAAAGCGCGAAGAATTTGCGAAACTTGGGATTAAATATATTTTTTATCTGCAAAAAGACGAAAATTCGCCGAAAGATACGGTTGCGCAAATTGCGAAAGACGCAGCTTTGATCGTAACCGACGATTTTCCGTGTTTTATTATACCGAAACACAACGCGGCGATTGTCCGAAAGGCGGAAATTCCCGTGTTTGCAGTTGATTCCAACGGCGTAATTCCGATGTCGAAATTTGAAAAGGAAGAATACGCGGCTTACACGATTCGCCCGAAAATTAAACGGATGTTGGACGATTACCTGAAGCCGTTTGAAGAAGAAAAAATTATTGTCCGTGCTGATGATTTAAAAATTGATTGCGCCGAAACGATTGTCGAAAACATTGCTGATTTGGTCAAACAATGTGCGATTGACCACAGCGTTAAACCTTCATATTTTTATCACGGCGGCACGGCAAACGGCAGAAAACGGTTAAAAAAATTCGTCAAAGAAATTCTTAACAATTACGACACGGCGCGAAATAAACCTGATAAAGATGGCAGTTCGCGGCTTTCTTCATATTTGCATTTCGGTTTTTTATCGTCATTGGAAATTGCGCTGGCGGTTTAAAAATCTGACGCGGCGCGGGAAGCGTAAGACGCAGATTTAGAGGAATTAATCGTGCGCCGCGAGCTTTCATATAATTTTACAAAGTTTAATTTGCAATATAATTCGCTCGAATCTTTGCCGTCTTGGGTTCAAAAAACGATGCGCGAACATATTGACGATAATCGTGCGCCGATTTATTCGCTCGAACAGCTTGAACACGGCAAAACTTACGACGAACTTTGGAACGCCGCACAACGCGAAATGGTCGAAACCGGAGAAATGCACAATTACGTCCGAATGCTTTGGGGCAAAAATGTTATCGGTTGGACGCGCAATTATGAAGAAGCCTTTGCGATTTTGGAACATTTGAACAACAAATATTGTCTCGACGGACGCAACCCGAATTCTTACGCCGGAATTCTTTGGTGTTTCGGCAAACACGACCGCCCGTGGATGGAACGCCCCGTTTTCGGCACAATTCGTTATATGACAAGCGGTTCGACGGGCAAAAAATTCGATTCAAAAAAATATATCGAATGGACAAAAACTCTGTCGCAAGGGAAATTATTCTGAAAGATTTAGCGGCGATACTTAAAAATGTCAATCAAACTATACAAAAACTGTAATTGTCCGAGGACTTGTTCGGGCAAACAAGTTTGTCCGTGTTGGTAGATAACTAGATGTTTTCCTCCGGCAATTGTCGTAAAAACCGGCTTTTGTTCGTAAAAATTCAAAACCGACGGCGTGAAAAGACTTCTGATTTGATACTCGTTTTGTCCATAAAGCAAATGATTGTGTGAAAAATTTGGATGAGTCGGAAAATTTATATCAAATCTTTCCACTTTCCACTCCAAAAAACCACTGCTCGAATCCGGTTCAAGACAAAAAAATGGCAAATTCAAATCAAGAATCTCAACGGCAAAAAAAGTCTGTGAAATGCGCGATTTATTTTTATAAGTTCCCGACTGATAATTCTGGTCAAAAACCGCAAAGTTTCTGTCGTTCATAACACCGCGAATAACATTAGAGGAAGTTGCCGTAAGCGGATTTATAATATCGAATCCAAGTATATTTTGCTCTGTTTTTCCGGTATATTTGGCAAGTTCTTTCAAAAAAGGAAAGGTGAAAGTGTAATCAAACTGCAATCCGTTATGCGTTGCTAAAAGCATTAGTTTTTTAGAGCGTGTCTTACGAGATCGGCTTTGTGAAATCAGCGACCAAAACACGATAAAAAGAATCGCTCCGCCAAGAATTACAGAATAAATAACAGTAATAATAGTATCCGAATTATTTGCCTGCATATATTTTGTATTTTTTCACACTAGCACATATTTGAGAAAGACCGAAATTAAGACGGCAAATAAAATTATTGTAGAAAATCAAATCCGTCTGATACTTTTTTGCGAAAAAATGCGCGTTAGCATTGTGAGGAATAAAAAATTCCGAATTTTAATTTATAAACAGGAGCATTTTTAGCAATGATAAATCATATTTCTATCGCAGTTCATAATCCCAAAAAGGTCGCCGACGTTATCGCCGAGTTGTGGAACGGATTTGTTGTTCCGTTTCCGCCCGCGCCGGATTCGTTTATGGTTTTGGCAAACGATGGCAGAGGTTCAGCCGTTGAAGTTACACCGATTGATATTGTTCTTGAACCGGGCAAAGGCTTGCCGCCCGAAGATAATTTCAGCACGGAAACGCTGACGGAAGATTACGAAGCAAAGTTCGTTCGAAGCGATTTTGTGCCGCAATATGTGCCGACGCATCTGAACATCAACACGCATTTGAGCATTGAAGAAATCAAAGAAATCGGACGGCGCGAAGGTTGGCGCGTTTTGACCTGCAACCGCGACCGAGGTTTGTTTCAGCTTGTCGAGCTTTGGATTGAAGACCGTTTTATGCTCGAAGTAATGACACCCGAACAAACGGCGCGTTACGTTGAAATTGCAAATCCCGAATTTATCGCCAAAGCATTCGGAGTTGCACCACCGCAAAACGCAAATGTTGATGCAAATTTATCTTTAATCGGATGATTTCAGTAGGCAGTCGGCAGTAGCAGTCGGCAGTATCCAATTCTAAACTGCCGACTGCCACTTTTCCCAACCGCCGTTCCAATTAAATCTTTCGAGAGCGCGAAAGCGTTTTTTGTAATCGTAGAATGAATTTCCTTCGTAGGCGTAGCCGTGATAATAGAATTTCTTACCGTTTTTAATCGCAAAATCAATTTCCAGAAGCATCGTCAAAATACCTAAACTTCTTTCGGTTATTTCAGGTTCAAAAATCCCGTAAATGCTTGAAACCGAATCTTTACCGACATCGAAAAACGATTTGGCAAGTAATTTTTTGCCTTGATAAGCCGCCATTTCAAATGCTTCGCACGGCACGGTTGCGGGTTCGTAAGACATAAAAGTATAAATCGAATACGGAATGTTTTCTTCAAATCGAAAACGATGCGCTTCAAACATCGAAACCGTTTCGGGCGTAATTTCAATCGGACGAACGACGCTTTGCAAATCGAGATTTTTATTCAAAACGCGCCGCTGAGATTTTGAAAAAGAAAAATCCGCCAGCCGAATTCGCAAAGGAATCACGGCGCGGATTTCGTCCCGATACCAATTCAAACTGTAACGATAAAAATGTTCGCCGAAATGCCGCCAACCGTTTGCCAGAAACAAATCCAACTCTTCAGGCGCAATTTGCGAGACGTAAAATTCTTCGTTAATGTATGGTAATTGCTCCATTTTTGCGCTTTTCAAATGCCGAACAATAAGAAATATACCAAATCAAATCTTCCGACAAAAATCTGCGCCGTTTGCAATCGCCCTTTCGCGTGGCGTAAAAAGTGGGAAAAGGTTTGGAATGATGTGAAATACTGCTCGAAACGATGTAAAAGCAAAACACCCGAATCAGTTTGAAAGATATTCAACTCACCAAGAAAGATATGTCATCTGCCGAGAAAAATATTTCATCCGCCTAAAAACATATGCCGCCCGCCAAGAAAGATATATTGTCTGCTCAGAAAGATATGACATCCGCCTAAAAATATCTGTCGCCCGCCCAAAAATATCTATTGCCTGTCCCCAAATATATGACGAGCCACTAAAAAAAGTCGAAAAGCTTTCCGAAAAATACGGTAAGCCGTTCGACTTTTTACTTTTTACTTTTTACTTTAATTCGCCGCCGCTTCCGCGGTTTCTTCGTCTTCGGTTTCGAGAACTTCTTCGAGAATCGGTTCTTGGAAAGTTTCTTCAACGCGGCGCGATTCGGTGTGGCGTTTTTCCGCTGTCTGACGCGCTTTCGTCATCGAACAACTTCCTTCCAAAACCGCACCGTCTTCGATTACAAGACGCGGCGTTTGAATATTTCCCGTTACTCGCGCCGTGCGTCCGAATTCGATTTTTTCCGTAGCGATAATGTCGCCGTTGACCGTGCCGTTGACGAGTGTCGCCGCCGCCGCGATATTTGCATCAACTTTACCCGTTGCGCCGATAATTAAAGTTCCATTTTCCGAC
>CALMEH010000467.1 GCA_937863115.1 uncultured Acidobacteriota bacterium | reverse complement strand
CGTTGCGGAAATGTCGCTTGAAGACGGCAAGGAAACAGTTGTTTTAGACGCGCAGGAAAGAGTTGTCTATGGCGCACATTGGTTGCCGGACAAAAGCGCGATGTTGCTCATCGTGCGCGAAGCACACGCCGATATTCGCCAGATTTGGCAATATTTTCCTCTATCGCAAGAATGGCGGCGCGTTACCAACGACAACAATTCTTACAAGCTCGTCAGCCTCACACGCGACGGTAAAACTATCGTTTCAACACAGGAAAGCCGACTCGCCACGATTTGGCTTTCACAAGGAACTTTGCCGCCGATAAAATCATCGGCGTTAATCAATCGGGATAATTTTCGGCAAATCACCGACGGCGTGAGCAGTTTTGACCGACTCGGTTGGCTGGCGGACGGGCGTTTAATGTATGCGGCGACCGAAGACGGCAAGGAAACAATTTTTACAATCAACGCGGACGGCACGAATGTCCGGCAAATCACCAACGGCGATGACGGATTTAGGATTTATCCGAACGTTACGGGCAACGGACAGAGCATCAGCTTTTTATCTTCACGAGCAGGTGCAAAACAAGTTTGGCGCGTTGACGCGGACGGCAAAAATCTGACAAAAACCACCACTACCGGTTCGTGGGTGTTGGCGGCTCAAATTTTACGCGATAACTTGACCGTAATTTATGCGGCTCAGCAAGGCGGCAGTGCAATTCTGTATAAACAAACGCCGGACGGACAAACCACTCAATTAAACGATTCCGACACGGGCTTTTTCGTTGTTTCGCCCGACGAAAAACTGCTCGCAGTTGAAGCATTTGACAAAACAGCCCGCAAATATCGCGTTCAATTGCATTCGTTGGAAGACGGAAAGATAATCAAAACCTTCGATTTTGTGCCGCTTCATCGAATGAGTTTTACGCCCGACGGCAAAAACTTAGCTTATAAGATAGTGAAAAACGATATTAGCCAAATTATGATTCAACCGCTCGACGGCGGCGAGGCATTTGCCTTGACCGACTTTCAAACCGACGATATTTTCAGCTTCAATTGGTCGCTCGACGGCAAGTATTTGGCGGTTATTCGCGGCAAACAGTTGAATGATGCCGTGCTGATAAAATCCGAAAATCATTAGCTCGACTCTATCCGAATTTAAGTAGCAAAACATTTTGTGTGATGATCAAAAAATGAACATTTATCGGTTATTTCGAAAAGATAAATAATTTGTCCTCCGAAATGGCTGATACTTTCAAATCTGCTCGAATTTTCAATGCCTTTAATAACCTCTAACAATGAACGGTAACTTGACACTTTTCGCCGAAAAACGCAGAATCTAATTTAAGTTTCGTGGTGAGTTAATGCGACTTGCGACCACGTTAAATAAACTGCTAAACAGCCGATAAGACAAATTATTTTGAACGAGTCTCGCTGTTTTGGCGAGACTTTGTTTTTTGAGAAGTTAGAAGTCAGAAGTTAGCATTTTTTTCCGACTTCTAACTTCTGACTTCTAACTTCTGACTTCTTAAAGTATGAAAGATTTTCGAGAAATTCTAAATTCCGACGGCGTATTTGTTTTCGACGGCGCGGTCGGCACACGATTTTATGATAAGGGCGTTTATATCAATCGTAGTTATGATGAACTGAATTTGGTTTCGCCCGATCTCGTGCGCGAAGTTCACGCCGAATATGTCAAAGCGGGCGCAGATATTATTGAAACAAATACGTTTGGCGCGACGCGGCATCGGCTTCAGCAATACGGTTTGGAAAGCAAATTGCGCGAAATAAATATTGTCGGCGTAAAATTAGCGCGTGAAGCGGCGGGCGAAAATGTCTTTGTTGCGGGCGCAATCGGACCGCTTGATTTGCGAATCGAGCCTTACGGTCCGACTTCGTTTGATGAAGCAAAAGAGATGTTCAAAGAACAAGTTGTCGCGCTTTTGGAAGGCGACGTTGATTTGTTTTGTCTTGAAACTTTTTCGGATTTATCGGAAATTCGGCAAGCGATAAAAGCTGTCCGAGAGCTTTCGGATCTGCCGATTTTCGCGCAGATGACAATTGAAACGAGCGGCAGAACCGTTTTCGGCGCAGACCCCGAACTTATCGCGCAAAGATTGGAAGAATACGGCGCGGACGTTATCGGTTTGAATTGCGGTGTCGGTCCGACACACACGCTAACCGCGCTAGAAAAAATGCGCGGCGCGACAACAAAAAAACTCGCCGTGCAACCGAACGCAGGTTTGCCGCGAGATGTTCAGGGCAGACAATTTTATATGTGTTCGCCCGAATATATGTCGAAATTTGCGAAGCGTTTTATCAAAGCGGGTGCGGCATTTATCGGCGGTTGCTGCGGCACGACACCGCAACATATCAAACTGATTTCTGACGCGGTTCGTGCCTTTGCTCCGCGTCCGTCAAAAGCGGCAAAAATTACGGCAAGCGCGAAAGTTACCGATTTAACGCCGCAAGATGTCGAAGTCGTCGCGCCTGAACTTCGTTCAAAATGGTCGCGCAAAATTGCTTTGGGCGAATTTGTAACATCGGTCGAAGTTTTGCCGCCGAAAGGCTGCGACGCGCAAAAAACTTTGGACTCGATTCGGCTTTTGGTTTCTGCCGGAGTTGATGCAGTAAATATTCCCGACGGACCTCGCGCACAAACTCGTATGTCGGCGCAAGCGACGGCGGTTTTGGTCGAGCGCGAAGTCGGAATCGAAGCCGTTTTGCATTATTGCTGCCGCGACAGAAATCTGCTCGGAATGATGTCGGATTTGCTCGGCGCGGCGGCACTCGGCGTTCATAATTTGTTGATTATCACAGGCGATCCGCCGAAAATGGGACCGTTTCCAGATGCCACTGCCGTTTTCGATATTGATTCGATCGGTTTGACGAATATGGTCAATAAACTCAATCACGGATTAGACTTGGGCAATAATCCGATCGGTCGTCCGACGGTATTTTCGATCGGTGTCGGCGTAAATCCGGGCGCGATAAATCTGGACGAAGAAATCCGCCGTTTTGAATGGAAGGTTGAAGCCGGAGCGGAATACGCAATCACGCAACCCGTCTATGATACGAAACAATTAAAGGATTTTCTCAAACGAATCGAACACGTCCGCATTCCAATCGTCGCCGGAATTTTTCCGCTCGTTTCAATCAGAAACGCCGAATTCATGCACAACGAAGTTCCGGGCGTGGTCATTACCGAAGACATTTTGAAACGGATGCGAAAATCGTCCGACATTTCCAAAGAAGCCGCTCGCGACGAAGGCTTGGCAATCGCCCGCGAATCTTTGGAAGAAGTCAGAGATTTAATTCAAGGCGTGCAAGTTTCTGCACCGTTCGGCAATGTGAAATATGCTTTACAAGTTTTCGACGTTTTGGACGAATTCAAAGCACGAAAAGAAACGGCAAATGCAATTTAAAAGTTTCTTTCAATAAAAACTTAAAACTGCTAAACTAACGGCATCAAAGGTAAATAGATTATGAAAAAACTATCCTTTCTGATTGCCGTTTTTATTTTTCTCGCCGCCAACATTTTCGCGCAAGATTTGCGAAAAAAAGCCGAAGAAAATCCGCTCTTTTGCGCTCTTTATTTGTTGCAAAAAGAAGGAGATTTAAATGCTCTTGAACTTTCGCGTTTGACGCAAGTTTTTTTTGAACTACCTAAAAGCGAAGATTTGTTTTACGCAATAAATCTTGCCGAAGAAAATGATGATAAAGCCGCGCTATTTATTACTTATTCGCGTGAGTTTTTGAAAATCGGCAAGAAAACCGAAGCTAATAAATTTTTGACCGAAGCCGTTAAAACTCTCAATAAAGATAATCATCCCGACGTTTTTTACTTAAAATGGGCGGTTGAAGATTTATTCAGCATTGAGCGTTCAGATGAAGCCGTCAAAATTGCCGAAATATTCGCCGATGAATTTGACAGCAATGACATAACAACGGCGGTTGCCGAAGAATTTGTCAAACGCGGACAAACAGAAAAACTGCGTCAATTTATTGCACAACCTTTTTTCCCGCACGAATCCGAAAACAATCTGACGCGCGCTAAAATTGCTTTGATTTACGCAAAATTAAAGCAACCTGAAAAAGCGCGAAAGATTCTTGAAGAAATTAAACAAACCGCTTTTTTTGGCGAAACCGTAACTGATGAAAATAATAATCGGCGCGAAATTTTGTTTCCGATTCTTCGCGTTCATCTCGCGCTCGGCGAAATTGATAAGGCTTTCGAGGTTTGGAATGTGCGTGGCGACCAAGATGATTTTTATGAAAACCGTTTGTTTATTGATGATTTGATTGCTTACGGGCAAATGGACAAAGTTTCGTTATTGTTGGCTCAGATGCAATCGAACACAGAGAAATTTGCGCGTGATGGATATATTGTAGTCGAGATTTATTTGAAAATCGGCGATGTCGAATCTGCGCTTTCTGCGGCTAAAAATATGTCGGACAAGGACGATAATTATTGGCAACAAGATTCGTTTATGAAATTGGCTGACCGATTTATCGCTGATGGCAACACAAATTACGCTGAAAGTATTTTGGATGTTGCTTTCGGGCGGGCTAATAAAATTATTTTTCAACACAATGCGATGGATAGCGTCGGGGCTTCGACCGGATCAAGAAAAATGATTTATCTTGGAAACATTTATCAACGCCTAATGAAACTCAGACGATTTGACAAGGCATTTGCAGTCATCAATTCAATCGGTAGCGACCATTGGAAAGCGAAAGAATTTATCGTCGAAAAGTTAGCTGATTTTGTCAGCCAACAAATCAAAGCCTTGCCACGAAAAAAAATTAACGCGATTTTGAATAAAATCCAAAATATTTACGATAAAGAAGATGAAGGCGATTATGATTATAGCAATACTAAACTTCTCGTTGCCGGAATTTATGCAGAAATGGGTGAGAAAACGAAAGCCGTCGAACTTATCGCAAAAGTTTTGGAAGAAGCGAAGGAAAGTTGTTGTTACGAAGACGATTTTCTTATCGCCGCCGGAAAAGTTTTCGAGCAGAAAAAACTCAAAGCCAACGCGAATTTGAAGAAGGTTTTGAAAAAGTATATTGAAGATGCGGAATAAAAAAAGGAAGCAGATTCGTCTGCTTCCTTTTTTTATGTTTCGATTGCATTCTTAGCGAATGTCGAAAGTGTTGACCGCAAAGTTGGGGTTGATGCCCCATTGAGTAACTTGGATTGTGCTGTCAAAACTGTTGAAAACCCAGAAATTGCCTGCAACTCCGGCGGCTGCGCCGGGGCGGTAAAGAGCAATGTCCGTTCGACCATCGCCGTCATAATCGCCTTGCGCCGGTAAATCGCTGGTGATGCCGAACTGCCGCGTAACAACTCCGCCGTTGGAGCTTTGCAAAATCCACCAAACCATCGGCGACGTAGCGGTTGCGATCGGCGAACGCGAGCGCGCCGGCC
>CALMEH010000466.1 GCA_937863115.1 uncultured Acidobacteriota bacterium | reverse complement strand
GGCGATGGAGGCGACACCGGGCAATTATGTCGGGGTTTCGGTTTTTCATGTGAATCAGTTGAAAACCGTGCGCGATACGTTTTCGACCGATTTGACGGCGCACGTTAGCGCACAGGCGGCGGCGAAGGCTCAAACGCAAACGAAGAACTCGAGTCGAGCTTAATTGGAACAGATTCTCAGGACTTTGCGGAATTTGGCGATTGCCAACGGTGCATCTGAGGCGGCGATAGCTTCGCTTGGCATTCCGGCGGGCGCGGGCTATGTTCCATCCAATGCGACTCGTCCGTTCGGCACGATAGATACTTCGCAGAGATTGCAACACACAATTCGTTTTGCCGATGAAGCCGCGCCCGATAAACGCCGCCGTCCGCGTGGGACAATGGGTTGCGAAATCTGGTTAAAATTAGACGGTGCGCCGCCGATTGACGAAACCGAATGCCGCTTTTTGGCGATTGATGGTTCAACGCCGTATTTGAGAGAATACGCGGGTGCAGATGCCGGAAAAATGGCGCATTATCTTCTGCGTTGGCGTTTTACCGACGGCTCTTTAAGCGCGTGGGGCGAAACCGTCAGCGCGACAATCACAGGGTGATTTGAAGGATGAAGGATAAAGGATGAAGGATGAATTTAAGATTATTCTTATTCATCCCTCATCCTTCATCCCTCATCCTTCATCCCTCATCCTTCATCCCTCATCCTTCATCCCTAATCCTTCATCCTTTATTTGCGGTTTCTTGATTTTGCTTTGAGAACTACTGTTACAAGAATTGCAATCAACTCATCGGTTTCATCACACAATGGCTTTAATTTCTTTGCTGTGACAAATTCTCCTTCAATCAAAATTTCTAACCAATACAAACTTTCTTCAAGTTCCTGTAATGAGCCTTCGATTTTGCTGATAAAATCGGCATCCGATTTAGCACGGCAAGCCTCGGCATATTGCGCTCCGGGTGAAGTTCCCGAACGTAAAAGTTGATGAGAAATGACGTGAACTGCCCCCTGTTTCGGTAAGGATTCATAAATACGAATTATCCGCAAAGCATATTGTTTCAATCGTTTTTTCAAATCCTGGGGTTTATTTTCTTTATCTTTATTCATCCCTCATCCTTCATCCCTCATCCTTCATCTTTCATCCTTTGGTTTATCGGACGACAAAACTGCGGTCAAATTCGCTGTAATTATAAGTTGTAATACCGTTGCGTTCGGTGCTTCCATAGGTTTGACGACCGGGACGATATTCGACGGTTACTTCTCCGCCGTCTTCCAGAGTAAATAGTCCGGCGTGAACCGCCGCCGTGCAAATCGAAGAATCGGCGGTATAAACATCGCTTCCCCAAACCATTTCTGCGGTGCCGTTCGGCGGACATTTAAATTTAAGCGTTTGCCCGTTTTCACCTTTGAATTGATAGGCGTTGGTTCTCCAATTGATCGGCGTAAATTCGTCGGCAGAATCCGTTACTTCTTCGCTTTTCGGAGTCGAATCGGCTTTTATTGTCGGAGTCGTTTTGACGGTTGATGAAACTTTCGGCGACGGCGAAGTGTTTTCAATGTTTAGTTTTTGTGTGGTGGAATTTTTGTCTGACGCGAAATAATTATAAACCATATATGCACCAACAAGCCCGATTCCGCCGAAAATCAGCAGACCGATAATCCCAACCCACACAAGCGTTTTACCTTTTTTGGGCGGCGGCGTTTTCTGCACGACAACGGTCGGCTGTTCGCCCTCGAAAACCAAAGTCGTTCCGTCCTCCAAACAATAATTCAACGTAACGTCCGAATAGATTTGATTACATTTAAGACATTTTTTCATAGATTTATTTATTGCGGAAACCCGCACAAAGTAATCGTGTGGTTGATTAGGAAAACACGCTTACTCCGTGCGCGTTTCTGCAATTTTATCTTAAAACATTGAGCATTTCTGTGTGAATTGCGCCGTTTGAAGCACAAATCGGCGGCGCGTAGATGCTGAATTTTGTGTTATCGTAATATGAAACTTGTCCGCCCGCTTCTTCGATGAGCAGAACTCCGGCGGCAACGTCCCACGGGTTTAAGCCTTCTTCCCAAAAACCGTCAAATCTGCCGCAAGCAACGTAAGCCATATCAATCGCCGCCGATCCGTCGCGCCGCACACCGCGAGATTTTAACAAAAAATCCGTCAGATGCCGCGCAAAATTATCTTTATCTTTGAAGTCGTAGGGAAAGCCTGTAACAATTAGCGATTCGCTTAAGTATTCGGTTTCGGAAACGCGAATCGGTTTATTATTCAAAGTTGCGCCTCTTCCCTTTTCAGCGGCAAATAATTCATTTCGCGTCGGGTCAAACGTAACGCCGATAACGATTTCGCCTTCGTGTTCAAGCGCGATTGTAACGCAAAAACACGGATAACCGTGCGCGTAATTCGTCGTGCCGTCGAGCGGATCAATTATCCATTTCCATTTGTTTTCGCCGCCGATAATCACGGCTTCGCCCGATTCTTCCGCAAGAATCGAATGTTTCGGATGATAACTCTTGATGCGTTCGATGATGAGTTTTTCAGAAGCCAAATCAGCTTCGGTTACGAGATTGATGTCGCCTTTTTTGGAAATATTTATTTTCCGCCCGAACTTTTCGAGCAAAATTTGTCCGGCTTCTCGCGCCGTTTCAATAGCAAAATTAAGCATAAAAAAGATTTTTGCCTGCGAAACATACGAAATTTACGAAATTGTTAAATCATATTTTTTCGTATATTTTATATGTTTCGCAGACAAATTTTATTTCACAAATTTCTGTGAAAGTTTCAAAAATTCTTGCACTTGCGAATTCCAGTAACTCCAATCGTGTTTGCCCGGAAGTTGGCGAAATTCGTGCGGGATTTTCTTTTCAAACAGAAGCGCGGCGAAATCGCGGTTGGGTTGAATTAAAAAATCTTCCGTTCCGCAATCGAGATAAATAAACGGCAGATTTTTTTTGTTTGTGTCGGGCATTTCACGAACGATTTTGTAAATGTCGTTGGAGTAACGCGTTTCGTGTGCCGCATCGCCGAAAACGGTCATAATTGATTTTGAAAGCCAGGCAGCGGAATTTTTATCAGTCCAACCTGTTGCCGGAAGTGCGCCGCTGAATGAACCGACAAGCGAAAACATTTCGGGATATTTCAAACCGAATTTAATTGCGCCGTAACCGCCCATCGAAAGTCCGGCAATTGAACGATTATTTTTATTGGCAACAGTGCGAAATTTTTTGTCAATTTCAGGAACGAGTTCCTTAACGATATAGCTTTCGTATTTGTCGTTCGCTTTTGTAACGCTGTCAGAATACCAACCGTCATCACCCTCGGCTGTAACGATAATGTAATTATATTGCGCCGCATAATCGGCGATTTTCGTTTTTGCCGTCCAATTATCGTAATGTCCCGTCAATCCGTGAAGCAAATATATTACCCCGTAACGCTTAGTTTTTTCAGTATCGTATTTTGAGGGCAAAATGATTTTATACGGCATCTTTCGTGCCATCAGTTTGCTGTCCAACTTTAAATCTTGAACCGTAGTTGTTGATTTTTCGGTTTGTTGTGTTGCCTGTTGAGCCGAAACCGAAAATGAAAAAATAAAAAGGAGCAGAAGCCCAAAAATAGATTTTAATTGTTTTTTTCTCATAAAATTCTCTCAAACGATAAAATATCGAACCGCTAAATCAGATGCTTTTTCAAAACGAAATGCTTACTGCATAAATCAATGATAAACAAACCCCGCCATAAACTCCGGCAAGAATGTCGTCGGCGCAAACGCCGATTCCGGCTGGAAGATTTTGCAGCGAATTTATCGGATACGGCTTCCAAATATCGAAAAGTCGAAAAAGTCCGAAACCGATTAAAACCAACCACCAAGAAATTGCAAACGGCACAAAAAGAAACACGATTAACTGTCCCATAACTTCGTCAACAACCACTTTTTGCGGGTCTTTATTTTTGAAAAGATGTGTCGCTCTGCCCGAAGCCCAAATTCCTAAAAGACAAAAAAGCAAAAAAATCACGAGATTAAAAACGTTAAACCAAGCCGAAATCTGCAATTCCGTCCAATTTTTCGCCGTAAAGCTCAAGGCAAAATACGTTTCCATTAGACCGAAAAGTAAATAAATTCCGACACCTACCATTGAACCGAAAGTTCCAGGCATCAATGGCAAATAACCAACGCCGCAGGTGGTAACGGCAAGCGAAAAATAATCAATTGCATTTTTCTGTTTTGGTTTTTCTTTTTGGAGTTTCCGCGCCTCAACCGTCGCGGAAATATGTATCAATTCATCGTAATCAGCCATCATTTTCAAATGTTATAATCTATCACGCCGAAACTTTTTACCAAAATCGAAAAGAGGAAACGCACCACAAATGCGTTTCCTCCGGCGTAATTTCAGTTGAATTTTGTTGCCTTAAAAAATTTGTGCGACAACGCT
>CALMEH010000465.1 GCA_937863115.1 uncultured Acidobacteriota bacterium | reverse complement strand
AAGTGTTGGAAAATGCTTTCGTTTATCTCGACGCTCTGGTCAAGCGCTTTTCAACCGCCGAAACTCCGATGCCTTACGCGAGAAATTTGGAAGTTGCCGCCCTTCCGAGCGTCGAAAAAATCGTCGCGGCAGTCAAGGAAGTTTGTTATTTGTAAGTGATGACAGCCGAAGAAATCGAAAAATATTTGTCGGAAATCAACGACGAATTGGCTGAAAAAGAAACTATCGGCGAAATTTGCATTTATGGCGGCGCGGCAATGTGTCTGGCTTTCAAGGCGCGTCCGGCGACGAAAGATGTGGACGCGATTTTTGAACCCGTTAAGACAATTCGCGGCGCAATAAACAAAATCGCCGATAAATATAACCTCAATGAAGGTTGGCTGAATTTAGCGGTGAAAATATTTGTCGTCGAACACGAAAAACAAATCCTGCTCGACTTTTCAAATTTGAAAGTCTTCGCGCCTGTTCCCGATTATCTTCTTGCGATGAAGGTTTTGGCTCTGCGGGCAGAAAGTTTCGATGCCGAAGATGTTTCGTTTTTAATAAAGCATTTGAATTTGAAAACAACCGAAGACATTATAAGCATCATTGAAAACTATTATCCGAAAAAGGAAATCAAGCCGGAAACTATTTTCCAGTTAGAAGAAATTTTTGAAAACCTAAAGTGATTACGATAAATGAAACAAAGGAAAAAATGTCTGCCGATAAGCGTTGGTGGAAAGTTTATTTCTATGATTTTGTTGACGATTTTCGTTTTCATCGAAATTTGGAAGCGGTGCGCGAGCCTTTTGTGTTTGATGATAATAAATTTGACGCGCTTTTGGCTTCGACCGTTGAGGTTTTATGCAAAGAGTTAAATCTTGAAACGCCTGATTGGACAAGGAATGTTCCGGCTTGCGTCGAACCGTTTTTCGTGGCGGGTTTTGAAAATATGAAAGCGACGGCTTTGGTTGAAAGCCCGCTGTTATTTAGGATTCGGAAAGTATTTGTAACTGAAAGTTTTCTACAAAGAGTTTAAATTATTTATGGCAAACAAAATTTTAATGCCCAAACTTTCCCCGACGATGGAGGAAGGACAAATTGCAAGATGGCTCAAAGCCGAAGGCGATGAGATTGAAGCCAACGAAACGATTCTCGAAGTTGATACCGACAAGGCGACAATGGAAATGACTTCGCTCGAAGCCGGAACGCTTTTAAAAATCATCGTTCCCGGCGGCGAAAATGCAAAACTCGGACAGACAATCGGCATAATCGGCGCGAAAGGCGAAGATTTTTCCGCGCTCATTTCCCAAAACGGAGAAGGGGAGAAAGGTAGAAAGGTAGAAGAGGAGAAAAAACCGGAAGCAGAAGTTGTTCAGCCGAAAGTTGAAGTCCCGAAAACCGAAGACCAAAAGCCAAAGACCGAAGACCAAAGCCCAAAAACCGACAACGGAAGAATTATCATTTCGCCGATTGCCGCGAGAATGGCGAGCGAAAACAATATTGACCTTAAAAACATCAACGGCTCAGGTCCAAACGGCAGAATCATCAAACGCGACATCGAAATCGCACTTGCCGAAGTCCAAAGTCCAAAGCCCAAAGTCCAAAGTCCGGCGTTTCAAGTCGCAACTGTCGTCGGGGCTTCGCCTTTCCGCGATGAAAACACTTCAAAAATGCGGCAGGTTATCGCATCGCGTTTGGCGGAATCCATCGGACCGATTCCGACATTTTATTTGACCGTTGAAATTGAGATGGACAACCCTTTGAATTTGCGGAAACAAATCAACGCGACGCTTGCGGACGAAGATAAAATCAGTGTCAACGACATTATCGTCAAAGCCGCCGCGATGAGCTTAGTCAAACATCCGTTTGTCAACGCATCTTACCAAGACAAAACCATTCGCTTCTACGAACAAGCCGATATTGGTGTGGCGGTTGCCGTTGACGAAGGTTTGATAACGCCGGTCGTGCGCGGTGCAAACCTCAAAGGTTTTGCAGAAATTTCCCGCGAAGTCAAAGAATTAGCCAAACGCGCCAAAGAACGCAAACTCCAACCCGAAGAATACACGGGCGCGACGTTTTCCATCAGCAATCTCGGAATGATGGGCATTAAAGAATTCACGGCAATCATCAATCCGCCCGAAGCGGCAATTATCGCGGTCGGCGGCGCAAATCCGTCCGCCGTTGTCCGCGAAGGCGAAATCGTCGTCCGCAATATGATGTCGGTTACAATGAGTTGCGACCACCGCGTCGTGGACGGCGCAACCGGCGCGAAGTTTTTGCAGACTTTCAAACAACTTCTCGAAAATCCTGTCTTGATGTTGATGTAAAATCATTCCAAAATTTTTAACCGTGAAATAACGCGAAACGGCACGAAATTGATTTATACTTTTCGTGCCGTTTCGTGTTGTTTCGTGGTTATTATTTCTGCTTTTTCAGTTTCCGTTATGCGGCTTTTTGGCTTGGTAGAATTGGATTTTCGGGATTTTGCCGGTTTGTTTTTCTATATTCAGCAATAAATCGTCCATATCGGCAAGAGATTTGTCGAGAGTTTCCTCACTCCGGCGGAGATTTTCATTAGCAATCAGAGATTCTTTTTTGGCTTTCATTAAATTTTCTGCTTTTTTTTCCATTTCGAGAAGTTCTTCGTCATCAAAGTCAAAATACTCCCTGTAAGCCTTTATTAACGCCACCTTTCGGCGCAAAACACTGATGATTTCTTCATCGGTTAAGGCTTCGGGATTTTCGCTGAGGTCATTCAGATATTCCCATTCGTTTTCAAGGTCGGCTTTATCCATTTCACGGATGCTGTATTCGGCTTTCAGACGTTCGCGGATTTCCCGCCCTTCCTCGTCTTCAAGATAATTAAACTCGCCCTTGTGTTCCAGCAGATAATTTCCCCATTCACCAAGCATCTGATAAAAATCCCAAAGCGACACGGCGGAAGGATTTTCCAAAAACTCTTTAAAATAGTCTAAATCTTTGTCCATAAAACCTCACAAAAAGTGCAAAGTGCAAAGTATAGAGTGCAAAATCAAATAAAAAACTATTCAATTACTATACGATTTCACTTTCTACTTTGCATTTTGCACTTTGCACTTAAGTTCAT
>CALMEH010000464.1 GCA_937863115.1 uncultured Acidobacteriota bacterium | reverse complement strand
ATAAAACAATGAGCAAAGAGAAATTTGACAGAAGCAAACCGCACGTAAATATTGGGACGATAGGACACGTTGATCACGGGAAGACGACGTTGACGGCGGCGATAACGAAAGTAATGAGTAAGCATAATGCGAAGATGGTCTTTCGGGATTTTGCTTCGATTGATAATGCGCCGGAAGAGAAAGCTCGCGGGATTACGATTGCGACCTCGCACGTTGAATATGAGACGGCGAATCGGCATTACGCGCACGTTGATTGTCCTGGACACGCCGATTATGTGAAGAATATGATTACCGGCGCGGCACAGATGGATGGGGCGATTTTGGTTGTGGCAGCAACGGACGGACCGATGCCGCAAACTCGTGAACACATTTTGCTTGCACGTCAAGTCGGAGTTCCGGCGATGGTCGTGTTTATGAACAAAGTGGATATGGTGGACGACGAAGAATTGCTCGAATTGGTGGATATGGAAATCCGCGAATTGTTGTCATCGTATGAATTTCCGGGCGACGACACCCCGATTGTGCAAGGATCAGCATTGAAAGCGTTGGAAGGCGATGCGGCGTGGGAGCCGAAGATAGACGAGTTAATGCAGGCGGTAGATGATTTTATACCGACACCGGCACGCGATACGGAGAAACCGTTTTTGATGCCTGTGGAAGATATATTCACGATTCAAGGACGCGGCACGGTTGCCACAGGCAGAATCGAACGCGGGATTGTGAAAGTCAACGAACCGGTCGAAATCATCGGCATCAAAGCGACGAGAAACTCGGTTTGCACGGGCGTTGAGATGTTCAAGAAACTTCTGGACGAAGGCAGAGCGGGCGATAACGTCGGCTTACTTCTCAGAGGTGTTGAGCGTAAGGAAATCGAACGCGGACAAGTAATTGCGAAACCTGGAAGTATCACACCGCACACGAAATTCAAAGCCGAAGCGTATGTTTTGACGAAGGAAGAAGGCGGAAGACACACCCCGTTTTTCACGGGTTACCGACCGCAGTTTTATTTCAGAACAACGGATGTAACGGGAGTCGCGAACTTGCCGACGGGCGTGGAAATGGTGATGCCGGGCGATAATATTCAGATGGAAATCGAATTAATTTCGCCGATTGCGATGGAGAAAGGATTAAGATTCGCCATCCGAGAAGGCGGCAGAACAGTAGGAGCAGGAACGGTTTCCGATATTGTAGAATAGTCAGTTGTCAGTTGTCCGTTGCAAGAAAGCAAAAACAACTGACAATGGACGAAGGACGAAATAATGCCAAGAGATAACATAATTTTGCAATGCACCGAATGTAAAGAGCGCAATTATGTAACGACGAAAAACAAAAAGAATACACCCGGAAGGTTGGAATTCAAAAAGTTTTGCCGCCGTTGCCGTTGCCACACTTTGCATCGGGAAAATAAATAATTTCGATTTCGGATTTGGGATTGTGGATTGCGGATTTGTGGTTTTAATAAAATCCGCAATCCACAATCCCAAATCCGAAATATTCTTAGGGGTATGGTGTCAATGGTTAGCATGGAGGTCTCCAAAACCTTAGGTTCGGGTTCGAGTCCTGATACCCCTGCCATACAAAAGTAAAACAAACTTCGGTTTGTTAAAAAAAATCAAGGGAACGGGGAAATTCTGTTCTACAATTTTGAGGAGATAAACAAGTGTCAGAAGCAGTTGACACCTTAGACAAAAAAGATAAAGGCGGCGTTGGGACATTCGTGCGTGAAACGCGCGAAGAGTTGAATAAAACAACTTTCCCTTCGTCAAATGACGTGAAAAACACGACAATTATCGTAATCATCAACGTCATTTTCTTTGCTATTTATCTATTTTTGATTGATAAAGGTTGGACTTACGTTTTAGAAGGGCTGACGTGGCTCGTCAATAAAATTGCCGGGATATAAAAATAATGAGACAGTGGTATTTCATCCACACATATTCGGGACACGAGAACAAAGTCGTTGAGAGTTTAAATGCACGGATTCGTGATTTACAACTCGGCGAAATGATTACGGGCGTTCTTGTGCCGAAGGAAAAAGTTGTCGAGATGCGCGGAAACAAGGAATATGTTTCCGAGCGAATGTTTTACCCCGGTTACGTTTTGGTTGAAATCGAATGCGACGAACGCGGGCGAATTCCTGATAACGTCTTTCACGCGATTAAATCAACGCCGAAAGTTACGGGATTTCTGGGCGGAAAAAATCCAACTCCCTTGACGCAGGGCGAAGTTGACCAGATTGTTCACAACATCGAAGTTGCGACCGAAAAACCGAAACCGAAATTCTCATACGAAGTCGGCGAAGTTGTCCGTATTAAATCAGGACCTTTTGCAAGTTTTACGGGCAAAGTCGAAGAAGTGAACGAAGAAAAAACAACATTGAAGGTTTCAATTACAATTTTTGGACGCTCGACTCCATACGAATTAAATTTCTTGGAAGTAGAAAAAGTTACTTTTGCAGAGGAAGAATGATTTCGATTTGGGATTGCGGATTTAAAAGAAGAAATCCCAAATCCCAAATTAAACTGAGGACATTTTTGAGTTTGTATAAAAAAACTCGAAATCGTAAATCGAAAAAATGGCTAAAAAAATAACAGGTTATATTAAGTTACAAATTCCGGCGGGAAAAGCTAATCCCGCGCCGCCGATTGGTCCGGCTTTAGGACAACACGGTGTGAACATTATGGAGTTTTGCAAGGCATTCAATGCCAAAACGCAAAACGATGATCCGGATATGAAAATTCCGGTCGTTATTACAGTTTATGCCGACCGTTCGTTTTCATTTGAAACGAAAACGCCGCCTGCCGCAGATTTGATCCGCAAGGCAATCGGCTTGGCAAAAGGTTCGGGTAAACCGAATCGTGAAAAAGTCGGAACTATTTCGGCGGCGCAAATCGAAGAAATTGCTAAGAAAAAAATGACGGATTTGAATACGACAAATCTCGAATCGGCAATCAAAACGATTTCCGGCACAGCGAAAAGTATGGGCTTGACGATTGAATAGTTTTTAGAAAAGGGAGAAATGTTTGCGGTTTTAATCGCAAATTTAAAAGCATTTCGTTTGAACCTTAAAATAAAATGGCTAAAAAAGGTAAGAAATATCGTGCCGCTTTAGAGAAAATCGAGCTGCACAAAAAATATACGCTTGACGAAGGCATCGCAAAAGTTAAAGAAGTTGCCTTTGCAAATTTTGATGAAACGGTTGAATTAACAATGTGGCTCGGCGTTGACCCGCGAAAAGCCGATCAGCTTGTTCGTGGAACGATTGTTCTGCCGAACGGTTTGGGCGGAAAAGCGAAGGTCGTCGTTGTTGTCGCGCAAGGCGATAAAGTTAGAGAAGCCGAAGAAGCAGGCGCGGACTTTGTTGGCGGTGATGACATCGTTGACAAAATCAAAGGCGGCTGGCTTGATTTCGATACGTTAATTGCCACGCCCGATATGATGGGCAAAATCGGCGCACTCGGTAAAGTCCTCGGTCCTCGCGGTCTGATGCCAAATCCAAAAACAGGAACGGTTACGATGGATGTGAAAACGGCTATCGAAGAAACGAAAGCCGGAAAGGTTGAATATCGCGTTGATAAAACCGGCGTTATCCATTCGCCCGTCGGCAAAGTTTCGTTTGATAATGCAAAACTTGCGGAAAACTTGAAAGTTTTAATCGGTGCCGTCGTCAAGGCGAAACCGACAACGGCGAAAGGGCGTTATGTGAAAAAAATTAATTTGGCGGCAACGATGAGTCCGGGCGTTTTGCTCGATGAACTGACGTTAATTTAAGACGAGGAGCGAAGAAAACAGATGAAAACGAGAGAAAGAAAACAGAATGATTTGAACGCCCTCGCGGAACAACTTCAAAATTCAAAATCGGCAATGATTGTCAGTTTCAACAAATTGACGGTTACTAAAGACCAAGAATTTCGTAATCAATTACGTGAAGCGGGTGCAAAATATCAAGTTGTCAAAAATACGATTGCACGTTTAGCAGTTAAAGATACACCTTACGAAGATGCCAGCGAGCATTTCAAAGGCGTAACGGGCATTGTCTGGACGGAAAACGATCCGGTCGTATTAGCAAAAACAATTTCAAAATTTATTAAGGCAAACGGCGATGTTTATAAATTAAAAGCCGGTGTCGTTGACGGAAAAGTAGTTAGTTCGGCGCAGGTCGAAGTGATTGCAAGTTTGCCGTCGAAAGAAGAACTTATTTCAAAATTGCTGTATGTTATCAACGCCCAAGCCCAACGCATCGTTACGGTTATCAATGCCGTTCCACGTGATTTGGCGGTCGTTATCAAACAGATCGGCGAAAAGAAAGAAGCCTAGAAATTTGCGGTTTTAGATTTGCGATTGAAAGAAAAAATCGCAAATCGCAAATTGCAAATCGAAAATAGCCAAGACTCAAGGAAAGCGAGCAAAACGATTTGTCAGGTCGGTTTTGCGTCGGATACTTAAAATTAAAGTGATGCAACCTTTAACAAAGTGTCCCGTGGGTTCAAAAAAGGCTGACACAAAAAAAGCGTTGAAAAAGCGCGTAAAAATAAAACAATAGAACCCTATTTGGAGGAATAATTAAAGTTATGGCAGTTACAAAAGACGAAGTAGTTGAATTTTTGAAAGGTATGACGCTGTTAGAAGCGTCAGAATTAGTTAAAGAATTGGAAGAAGTTTTCGGCGTTTCGGCGGCTTCGGGCGGCGGAATGATGATGATGGCTCCGGCGACAACCGATGCGGCTCCGGCGGCAGAAGAAAAAGATTCGTTTGACGTTGTTTTGACAGCGGCTGGCGGAAACAAAATTGCGGTTATTAAAGTTGTCCGCGAAGTTGTTGCCGGTCTCGGTTTGAAAGAAGCAAAAGAATTGGTTGATGCCGCTCCGAAAGCAATTAAAGAAGGTGTTTCCAAAGATGAAGCCGCTGAAATCGAAGCTAAATTGAAAGAAGCTGGTGCAACGGTTGAAGTCAAATAACCTTTAGGCAACCAAAATTTATCTCGCTTCATCTGACGATCGTTATTTGAAGTTAGAAAATTTAATTGTTACACTAAATAAGACAAGCGTGAAGATTTTTACTGATGTTTGACGCTTGTCTTATTTATAATTTACGTTTTTGTCCTGATTTTATCGGGATTTTCTTTTAGACAAGAGAGATTTTTTCTCAGGGAAAATTGAAGAGTATGTGTCCTTTTCGGCACTCTCGTTGTGGTTTGCGACGATTTTCTTATTCGATAAACTTTCTCAGCCGTAAAAAGTTGAGAACTCAAAAACTTATATTCTTAGCAAAACTGCTAAATAAGCGGTCTGGGCGGACTTTGCCCTCGACCGCATTTGCCGTCTTTTCTTGAAAATTTGTCGGGAGATTCTAGATTCCAAAGGCATACTAGCAAGAAAAGACATTTAAATCAAGAGTTAGTTGTTCGTGGTTAGTTGTTAGTTGCAACCGATCAATTAAGCAGCAACTAACGACGAACGACTAACAACTATCAAACATATATGATTGACAATCCGCTTCAAACAAATACTAACGGGCTTGGGCGCAGAACGAGCAAAGCTCCTGAGCGCGTAGATTTTTCAAAAATTTATACATCGGCGCGAATCCCGAATCTAATCGAAGTTCAGCGCGAATCATACAATCGGTTCTTGCAGATGGATTTAATTCCCGAAGAACGCCAAAACGTTGGTTTGCAATCGGTTTTCGGTTCGATTTTTCCGGTGTCGGATTTCCGCGAAACGGCGACGCTTGAATATGTCGAATATCAAATCGGCAACTGGCAATGCAAGTGCGGAAACCTCGAAGGCTTGGAACATCTCCGCGCCAATTGTAAAAGTTGCAGCGCAAAAATCAAGGTTGACCCGTTCAATCCGGCAGAAGTTCTTTGTAATAATTGCGGAACTTTCAACGCCGTGCGTCCGAATTTGTGCGGAAATTGCGGCGAACCCGTCGGCTTGAAACACAAACACGACCAACAAGAATGCCAAGAACGCGGAATGTCTTACAGCGTGCCTTTGAAAGTCAAAATTCGTCTGACAGTTTATGATAAAGATCCCGAAACGAATATTTCGACTGTGCGCGACATCAAGGAGGAAGACGTTTTCTTCGGCGAAATTCCTCTGATGACCGATAACGGCACGTTTATTATCAACGGCACGGAGCGCGTTATCGTTTCGCAATTACACAGAAGTCCGGGCGTGTTTTTCAAAGGCGACCGCGAATCGTTTTTGGCGAAAATCATTCCGTATCGCGGTTCGTGGGTTGAATTCGAATTTGACCAAAAAGGCATTTTGTATGCGCGGCTTGGAAAACGCAAAATTTTGGCGACGATTTTTCTTCGCGCTTTGGGCTTGTGGCTCAATCCGCAGATTGATATGAAAACCGTTTCCGACCCGATTTTGGAAGAAGTCATCCGCAATTTCGAGTTTTCAAATGCCGAAATTTTGAAGCGGTTTTATGTAACCGACGAAGTTCAAACCGAGAAGGGCAAGATTTTCGTTACTGTTAAAGAAGAAGGCAGTTCGAATCTCGAAGGAATGCGTGCGGAAGAAGAAATCAAGGACACTGACAAAGAAGATGTCGTCCGTATCGGCAAGAAAATTACGAAATCGGCGATTAAAGAACTTCGCAAACTCGGCATCAATCGTGTAGAAGTTTCGAGCGCGGATTTTGAAGGTGCGATTGCGCTCGATGATGTTGTCAATACCGAAACGGGCGAAGTGATTTTGGAATCAAACGCCGAAGTTACAACGGCAAAATTGCAGGAAATAGTCGAAGCGAGTGTGAAGAGCTTTACGGTTTATTTTCCCGAAAAAGACGAAATCGGTGGCATTATTTCGCAGACTTTGAAAAAAGACACGATTTCAAAACCGATTGACGCACTGCTCGAAATTTACCGCAAAATGCGACCTGGCGATCCGCCGACTGTGCCGACGGCTTATAAACTGCTCGAAGGAATGTTTTTCGATGCACGCCGGTTTGATTTGTCGCGTGTCGGACGTTTGAAATTCAACATTAAAATGGGCAGACCCGAACGCGAAGATTTGGAAGTGCCGATTTTGAAAGCGACAGATTTTTACGAAGTTACGAATTATCTGCTTCGTATGAAAAAAGACGGGGAACATTACGGACAAGACGATATTGACCATTTGGGAAATCGCCGTGTTCGCGCCGTCGGTGAATTATTAGAAAATCAATTCCGCATCGGACTTGAAAGAATGGAACGCGCCATCAAGGAAAAAATGTCCATTCAGCAAGATATGTTCACAACGATGCCGCGCGATTTGGTGAATGCCAAACCCGTAACGGCGGCTGTCCGCGAATTTTTCGGTTCATCGCAACTTTCACAGTTTATGGACCAAACGAACCCGCTTTCGGAAATCACGCATAAACGCCGTCTTTCCGCACTCGGACCGGGCGGGTTGAGTAGAGAACGTGCCGGATTTGAAGTCCGCGACGTTCACCCGACGCACTATGGCCGTATCTGTCCGATTGAAACTCCTGAAGGTCCGAACATCGGTTTGATTTCGTCGCTGTCGTGTTT
>CALMEH010000463.1 GCA_937863115.1 uncultured Acidobacteriota bacterium | reverse complement strand
CAGCGCGTAAGCCGCCATCGCTTCGGCAAGTTCGCTATCAATTTCCAAAGCCCGAAGCGCGGCGGCTTTTGCCTTCGGTGCAGATTCTTCGGTCGGTAAAATCCCGTAAATTCCCGCCCAATTGTAATAATCGGCAAGACTCGCAAAAGCTAAAGCATAATTCGGGTCGAGCGCAACAGCGCGTTGAAAAAGTTCGAGAGATTTCGGCAAAAATTCGGGCGTGAATTTGTTCCAGAAAAATCGTCCGCGCAAATATGCGTCAAAGGCTTCGGCGTTTTCCGTTCCTTGTTTCTTAATGCGGTCTTTTTCGGTTGTTGTGAGTTCGGGAAGCAGAACTTCAGCAACTTTTTCCGAAATTTTATCTTCGAGTTCGAGCGCGTCCGTGAAAATTTCGTTAAACTGATTTGCCCAAACGCTGATGCTTTTTTTTACGTCCAAAAGTTGTAAGGTAACGCGGATTTTTTTACCGAGAATCTTAATGCGTCCATCCAAAACGAAATCAACCGATAAATCTTTTCCCGCTTGCAAAGGATTTACCAGATCGCCTTCGTAATCCAAAATCGCGCTTGTTGGGCGCACTGCCAAACGGCGAATTCCGCTAAGGCGTGTGATCATCGCGTCCGCCAAACCGATACTCAAAAACTCGTCGCCGGTCGTGTCGATGTTGGGACTGAGATTCAAAATCTTCAATGGCAAAATAGCTAAAGATTTCACGCCGTCGATTTGCGGTGGTATTTTTTCCGGCGCAGATGTAACAGAAAAACTTTCTGCTGAAACATTTTCTCCTTCGAGATAACGCGAAATGTCGGCAGCAAGCGCGGTGGCTGTCTGATAACGTTCAGCGGCGTTTTTTCGCAAAGTTTTCAAGATGATTTTTTCCAAATCGCCCTTTAATTCGCGCCGCAAATCTTCCATATTTTCCGCGCCGCGAAACAGACAAACATCAATCAAAGTGGTCGCTTCGCTTGCACCCGTCGGCAGAAGATTTTCGTTTTGCGTAATGCTTGTGCTTGGTTTTTCAGGTTCTTCTTCGCAGATAACGCGGGCAATTTCGTGCGGCGCACGGTTTTTAAAACGATACGGACGATGCCCTGTGATAAATTCGTAAAGCAAAACGCCTAAGCTGTAAATATCCGAAGCCGGCGTAATCGGCAAGCCGGAAACCTGTTCCGGCGAAGCATATTCCGGTGTCATCATTCGCACGGCGGTTGCCGTCGGTTCGACTGTAATATCAATATTTGCTTCCGCATCCAAAACTTTTGCAATTCCGAAATCCAAAAGTTTCGGACAGCCGGCCGCCGTAACCAAAATATTTGAAGGTTTGATGTCGCGGTGAACGATTTGATTTTGATGTGCAAATTCGATTGCTTCGCAAACTTGGCGGAAAAGTTTAAGGCGTTCGGCGATTGATAAAGTATTTGCGTCAGCATATTTGTAGAGCGATTTGCCTTCGATATATTCCATTACGAAAAACGGTAAATCGTCATCGGTCGTGCCGCCATCGAGCAGACGCGCAATAAACGGATGGTTCAAATTCGCTAAAATTTGCCGTTCGCGGCGAAAACGGCGCAGAACAAAATCCGTATCCATTCCGCGTTTGATAATTTTTATGGCAACTTGTTGTTTGAACAAACCGTC
>CALMEH010000462.1 GCA_937863115.1 uncultured Acidobacteriota bacterium | reverse complement strand
CGGATGGAAGAATTTTCGCGCTCCCGTAGGAGACGAATTCGGACAAACTGATTGGATAAAAAAGAAGAGGTAAATAAATATTAATGGATACCGCAAATTTAACTTTCGCGCATATATTTCTGACTATTGTAGGCAGCTTTTTGGTCGGCGGAGTCGGTTTGGCAATCGGTTGGCGAATTTTGCCGATTGCCAAATCACATCACCGAACTAAAACGCCTCTGCCGAGTGAAAAGACGATTGAAAAAAGCATTGATACGACCAAAGGAGACGGGCGATTATTCCCGACCGAAGTTTTAGGACTCGAAGGAAACATCGTTCGCTACCGCGACGGAAGTTTCGCCAAAGCCTATCGCTTTGAACCCGCGCATACGCTCTATGACGATGAGCGCCTTACGGAAATGCGCGTTGAGGAACTGAAAACGCTTTTGAAGTTTGAAAAACCCGATAAGACAATCATTCAGTTTCGCTTTGCGACTATTCCCGACGATGGGACAACGCTGCGGAATCATTTACAAACCCGAAACACCGAAAAAAGCGATTCGCTCGCTTCCCTGCTGCAAGCGACCAATCTCGCGCTTTACGAAGAAGCGGTTAGAAGCGGCGCAATAAAAACGCAAACCGCGACCGTTTGGATTCGCGTTCCGACTAAACACTTGAACGATTCGAGTATTTTCTCGCGCTTTGTGCCTTCTCTGCTCCGCGAAATAACCTCCGGCGGATTTTTCAAGTTTCTTTTTTCGCCGATTATTGCGGGCAAAAACGCCTTCGCGCAGGAGTTTTTGACAAGAGAAGTAAAAGCCGAAAATTACTGCCGCCAGTCGGCTCAGAGAGTTTTTCAAGCCTTTGAAGCCAATTTCCCGAAAGAATTAAACTTACGGGAACTTGATGCACAGGAAGTTTTCGACGAAATGTTTCTCAGCCACCGGCGCGAACACATCGAAACTCCGAAATTACCAAATCAAAAACGAATTGATGCCCGGCGATATTTGACCGCGACAGAAATAAAATGCGACGAAACCAATTATGTCTTGCATAACGGCGCGCTTGCCGCTCTCGTCAGCCTCAAAACTTTGCCGCAGGGTTTTGTAACCGCTGACACGATGCGTTATTTGACCGCGACGAGAAATTTGCGCTTTCCGCACGAGATCGTGGTTGATTTAACTACCGTCGAGAAAACTGCGGCGAAAAAGGATTTGCAGAAACGAATTGACCGCATCGACGGCAGCCGCAATACTTGGTTCGGTTTCCGCAATCTCAAAAAAGATGCCATCGTCATCAAAGGCGATTTGGAAAACCTGCTCGAACAGGTCGAAGCCGACAACGAAGAAATCTGTCAAATCCGTCTTAACGTCATCGTTTACGGCGGAAAACCAAGCACGAAAATCGAATTAGCTGAAAGCATAAAAATACTCGACGACCGCTGCGATGAATGTATAGCTTCCATTCGGAAAAAGACGGGAGCGGACGCGATTCGTGAAGACGCGCCGCGTCAACGGGCAATTTACCCGCGAATGCTCGCCGGAGAATTTTCGCCCAGAAAAACCGGACAGGAACTGGTTGAAATGGCAGATTCAGTCATCGCTTTTGTGCCGACCGAAACTACTTGGCGCGGCTCAAAACGCCCACACAGCATTTTTACCACACCTTCAGGGACGATGTTCGGGTTAGACCTTTATGACCGCGCTTTGATCAAATCGCCAACGGTCATCGTGACAGCCGCGAGCGGCTAAGGAAAATCCTTTTTAGCAACGATGCTGATCACCGACAT
>CALMEH010000461.1 GCA_937863115.1 uncultured Acidobacteriota bacterium | reverse complement strand
AAAGCGCGAATGTTCCGCTGCTTGATAAGCAAAATGCGCTAAACCGAGTTGTTTAATACGCCGCAAACGCTGAAATTCCGCCGTGTCAATCAAGCGGACAAGAAGTTTTCCTTCGTCCGAATCGGTTTTCAGACGAATAATATTGTGAACCGAATCGCGGTAAATTTTTTCCGACATTAGTAATTTAATTTTCCCTTGTCGCAAAAAATTACGCAAGTTGGAAACAAATTACTACCATAAATGAAATTTCGGTGCTATAATTCCGATTCTCAAACAAAATATCTTTAAAAGTTTTAGGAGGTTTTAATGAAATATATAAGAAAATCATTCGATTTTTCGATGATTTTAGGTTTTTCTTTTCTTTTTGCAATATTATTTTTCGTGCCGGACGCACGAGCGCAGATTTCTTCCGGTGGCGGCAGCAGCACGATTCAAGGAACAATTTTTGATAAACAGCGCAACAGATTATCGGACATAGATGTTGAATTACTCGATGATTATTACCGGACAAAAGGTCGTATTAAAACAGACGGCACAGGAACATATATTTTTAATGGTTTACCTAACGGAAGATACACCATTAAGGTTTATGCTTTTCGTTACGATTTGGAAGACCAAGAAATCCCGCTCGAAATAAATACGCAAAATATTAGAGGTGGCGAAGGAGCAGGATATTTCATTCAGGATTTTTACCTTTTGCCGAAAAAAGGCGGACTTAAAGAATCCGAACTAAGTGTTGTTTTTGCACAGGAAGTTCCGAAGGAGGCGCAAAGCATTTATGACAAGGCAATAAAGGATCTATCCGAAAAGCGCACAGATGAAGGCGTTGCCGGATTATATAATGCGGTTAAAATGTTTCCTGATTATTATGCCGCACTTTATCGGCTCGGCATTGAACTTCTTTCCAAAAAGCAATATCAAGATGCCGTTCCTGTATTTCTCAAAGCTACACAGGTCAATCAAAAAAGCGGATATTCCTATTATTATCTCGGACTTGCGCTGAATAAATTAGGCAAAGATTATAATAAATCTGCGCTTGCTTCGGTCAACAAAGCAGCAATTCTAGCTCCGTCTTCGCCGCAAGTTTTCTGGCTTCTAGGTAAAATAGAACGTGCGATGGGAAATTTTCCCGATGCCGAAAAGCATCTTCTTCAAGCCAAAAAACTCTCGACCTCGAAAAATCCCGATATTCAGATGGAACTCGCCCAACTTTATTCCAATGATTTGAAGAAATATAAAGAAGCGGCAGACGAACTCGAACTTTATATGAAATCCATAAAACTCAGCGACGAAGAAGAGAAAAAGATGAAAAAACTCATTTCTGATTTGCGTGAGAAGGCAAAAAATCAGCCAACGTCATAAAAAAGCAAAGGCAAAAGTAAAAAGGCAAAAGTTTCGGGAATTCCGACTTTTGCCTTTTGCCTTTTTATTTTTTACTTTTTTAAACGCCCGGCATCGCTTTCTTGAGCGGTTTGAGCAATAAGAAAAGCACGACCGCCATAAACAAAGCCATCAGCGCAAGCACGAGAAAGAAACTCGATTGCAGCCAAATGTCCCAAAATACGCCAATTTGCGTTAGTTTATTACCGATTGCCGTAGCGACAAACCAACCGCCCATTAACAATCCGCGTTTGCTGATTGGCGCAACCTTCGAAACCAACGAAAGTCCCATTGGCGAAAGCATCAATTCGCCGAGCGTTACAACGGCGTAAGCCAAAATCAACCAAAACGCCGAAACACGGAACAGATAAGATCCTTGCATAAATGCGCTTTTATTCGATTCCGCTTCCGGCGCAACTCTCTTGATGGCATCAGTTAACTGCTGTTCACCGGAAACTGTTTGTCCGGTTTTTTCATCTTTTTTCGGAGCAAATTTTACGCCGTAAATCAGATTTTTGCCGTCGCCATCTTTGGCATTAATAACCTTGTCAAGAACCGCCTGCGAAACACCTTTTTCTTTTAAGTTGTTGATTACCCGCTCGTTGACACGAAATGCTCCGGAAGAAAGCTGTTCAGCCGTCGGCATCTGACTTTCGCCTGTTTTTGCGCCATACCAAAGAACTAAAAACGAAAGCCCGGTCAAGGTCATTCCGATTGCCATCTTCGTCGGCGTTGAAGGTTCTTTGCCACGTTTGTCCAAAAATCCCCAAAACCAGATTAGAGGGAAAGTCAGCGTTACAACCCAAAAAGCGTTAATTGAGTTGGAAATTGTTCCCGAAACATTCCAGTCGGTGTTATCGTCCGCCCAATAAGTGAGCGTTGAACCGTTTTGGTGAAAAACCATCCAAAACACGATGACGATAGCAAAAATTACAATTAACGCCGCAATACGTTTCCAATCCGGCACGGTGTTCATCAAGTCTTGACGAGCCGCATTTGCCGCTTTATGTCCACCTTCGTCAGTTTCTGCCGCGCCAATATTCTCAATTACATGGTCGCCAATGACCAGTGCATCTTTGCTGCGATTTTCGACCAAATCTTTGAAAAACCACAAAATCGCCACCGAAATCACCATTCCGAACGCGGCAACGGCAAATGCGGCGTGAAAACCGAACTTTGCTTTGACGATTTCCATCACAATCGGCGCGATAAATGCTCCGATATTGATGCCCATATAAAAAATATTGTAGGCGCGATCTTTCAGATGACTGCCTTCGGGATAAAGGTTTCCAACCATTGTCGAAACATTCGGTTTGAAGAAACCGTTTCCGATAACCAAACAAGTCAGCGCGGCATAAACCGCCCAAATTGCCGGAATCGAAAGCAATCCGTGTCCAGCCATAAAGAAAAATCCGCCGATAATGACGGCTTTGCGGTAACCCGTAACTTTATCGGCAATCAATCCGCCGATAAGCGGGCTGGCATAGACGAACATCAAATAATTAGCATAAAGCGTCGTTGCTTCCGCCGCCGTCCAACCGAAACCTTCGACCGGATCGCGCAAGTAAAGCGTAAAAAGCGCGAGCATCGAGTAAAAACTGAAACGCTCCCACATTTCCGTTCCGAACAGAACGTAAAGACCTTTCGGATGTTTATCGCCGACTACGGCTTGATTAAAAGTTCCTGCATTTGCACTCATTAAATTATTTCCCCTTAATTGATTTTTGAAATTTGAAAAGATTAGGGCAAAATATAACAGATTAGCGCGATAAAATAAATCTTCCAGCGAGAAATTATGAGATTTTTTATTGATCTAACTCTAATAAGCGCGTCTGTGAATCAACAAATAATATGGCAAATACTTTTAGGAATGAATTTTACAGCCCGATTAAAACCTTATCTTACTTGGTTATGGCGGGGCTTGGCGGCATCGGTTTAATAGCGGTTTTATATGCTTTGATGAGCGTGGTAATGATTTTATTTCCCGACAGAACAATAGAGTTGGAACACGGTGCGTCTGTTCCGGCTGGTCTCGGAATTATCGGAATTGCGGCGTTTTTAGAAATTCCGCTACGGCTTGCCACGATTGTCTTGTTCTTAATTTGGATTTATCGCGCCTTCGGTAATTTATCAGTCTTAAAAGCGCGAAATTTGGAGTTTTCGCCGGGTTGGGCAGTTGGTTGGTGGTTTATTCCGTTTGCCAATTTGGTCAAACCGTTTCAAGTTGTTGGGGAACTTTAAAATGAAAGCAATTCCGATTTTGATGAGGAAACAGGTTTTCTTAATATCGCGCCCGGAACATCGGCAATAATCGGGTCTTGGTGGGCGACGTTGTTGATTTCCAATATCATTTTCCGAGTTTCGGACGCATTTATTGATGTCAAAACGGGACTGCCTTCAACGTATTTTCCGGTTGTGTTTATGACGGGAGCGATTCTTCATACAGTAGCAGCAGTTTTGGCGGTTTACATTGTCAAAGAAGTAACTGACAGACAAGAACAACGATTGAAACGATTAGAATCAATACAGCAATTTGCGCCGCCACCACCACCGACTTTTGATAACGCAGATTAAAATTGTATGAAATTATTTAGCAAACTCGGC
>CALMEH010000460.1 GCA_937863115.1 uncultured Acidobacteriota bacterium | reverse complement strand
GCCTAAATAACCGTTGATAATAATCTTTTCGCCGACTTGAGCGCGGGTTGCAGAAATATTTACACCTTTCGGAATCACGCCAACGCCCGAAGTATTGATAAAAAGTTTGTCCGCCGCACCGCGTTCGACGACTTTTGTATCGCCCGTTACAATCGCCACGCCCGCCGCGTCCGCACATTCGCGCATACTCGCGGCAACTTGCCGCAAAATATCAACTGACAAACCTTCTTCCAAAACCATTCCGCACGAAAGATAAAGCGGTTTTGCGCCACACATTGCCAAATCGTTGACCGTGCCATTTACGGCAAGCGTTCCGATATTTCCGCCTGCAAAAAACAGCGGACTAACGACATAAGAATCAGTTGTAAACGCCAATCTGTCGCCATTTTTCGCCAAATCCGCAAGATTCATCACGGCTTGATCTTCCAACGGCGCAAGCAACGGATTGTGAAACGCGCCGAGAAAAACGTCTTCAATCAAGTCGCGCATTTTCTTTCCGCCGCTTCCGTGCGCCATATTTATTGTCGTTTCGCGTAGTTTTCTTTGCGGTGTTTCTTGTGTCATAAAAATTTTCAGAGTAGTTTTAGCTGCTGACTAACGGAGATAACGCGGATTTTGTTTTTATGTTTTATCTGCGTTATCCGCGAAATCTGCGGCTAAAATTTCTTAAACGGTAGCTCCTTTTTCTCTCGACGCAATTTGCACGCGCCCGTAATTGTAATAAGCCGCGCACGCGCCTTCGGTTGAAACCATTAACGCGCCCATCGGCATTTCGGGCGTGCATTGTGTTCCGAAAATTTTGCATTGATGCGGTTTGATAACGCCTTTCAAAACTTCGCCGCATTGACACGATTTAGGGTCAGCGATTTTTAGATTCGGCACGGGAAATTTTCGTTCGGCATCAAATTCGGCGTATTCTTGTCGAACGCGAACGCCTGAATGATCAATCGAACCGAGTCCGCGCCATTCAAAAAATTCTCGTAGTTCAAAGACTTCTTGGACGGCTTGGAGC
>CALMEH010000459.1 GCA_937863115.1 uncultured Acidobacteriota bacterium | reverse complement strand
TAAAGGAAAACGATTTTCGGAGCGATTGTATCCGATGCGCGACCTGCGACGGTTTTCCGTGTCTTTTGAACGCCAAAGCGGACGCGCAAACCTGCGCCGTCGAACCGGCTTTGCATTATCCGAATGTTACGCTTTTGACCAACGCGATGGTTACGCGGCTTGAAACCGATGCTTCGGGCAGAACAATTTCCGCGGTGCGCGTTGAAAGAAACGGCACGGAAGAAATTTATTCGGCTGATGTGGTTGTCGTTTCGGCGGGCGCGATAAATTCGGCGGCGTTGCTGCTTCGTTCGGCAAATGAAAAACATCCCAACGGACTTGCAAACAGTTCCGACCAAGTCGGGCGAAATTATATGGGGCATGTCAATTCGGTGATGCTTGCCGTGTCGAAATGTCCGAATCCGACCGTATTTCAAAAGACTTTAGCGGTCAATGATTTTTACTTTGGCGCGGACGATTTTGAATATCCGATGGGACATATTTCGTTTGTCGGAAAATTGGACGGCACGACGCTTTCGGCTGGCGCACCAGCGATTGCGCCCGGTTTTACGCTTGATTTGATGGCGAAACATTCGATGGATTTTTGGCTGACGACCGAAGACCTTCCGCGTCCCGAAAATCGCGTAACGCTCAACAAAGACGGCGAAATTGTTTTGAGTTACACGCCGAACAACGTCGAACCGCATCGCCGTTTGCAGAAAAAATTGCAGAAACTTCTGAACGCACAACGCAAATGCGACATTCACGGCGGCGAATGTCATCAAGGCATTTTTGCGCGAAATTTGTATTTAGCGGAACAAATTCCGCTCGCCGGAGTCGCGCATCAAAACGGAACTTTGCGGTTTGGAAACGATGCGAAAACTTCGGTTTTAGACCGCAATTGCAAAGCGCACGACGTTGAGAACTTGTATATCGTTGACGGCTCGTTTTTCCCTTCGAGTTCGGCGGTCAATCCGGCGTTGACGATTATGGCAAATGCTTTAAGAGTCGGCGAACATATTTTGGGAAG
This sequence comes from uncultured Acidobacteriota bacterium, assembly GCA_937863115.1. Taxonomy (GTDB): domain Bacteria; phylum Acidobacteriota; class Blastocatellia; order Pyrinomonadales; family Pyrinomonadaceae; genus CALMEH01. The sequence continues at coordinate 1,550 of CALMEH010000459.1, read as the reverse complement.
AATGAATTAGACTGGAGCGCAAGCGTCCGCGCTTGCAATGAGCGTGGAGCGCGAAAAAGCCTCTGAGTTCAATTCAAGTTGATTTTATGCTGAGGCTTTTGCGCCGCAAAAAACGCGACGCATTGCAAGCGCGGACGCTTGCGCTCCAGTCAAAAAAATATTATGAAAACAGCAATTATAAAAAAAGAATTTCCGCTCGGCTGGCTGATTATCGGTTTAATTGCTTTTATTGCCTTTTTTTCGACAATCGCCAATGGACAGGTTTCGCGTGTTGAATCCGTCGGTTTCACGGTTTCGGATATGGACAAAGCGATTGATTTTTACACGCGGGTTTTGCCGTTTGAAAAAGTTTCGGACAAAGAAGTTTGGGGCGATTCGTTTGAACATCTTTCGGGCGTTTTCGGCGCAAGAGTGCGAGTTGCGCGTTTGAAATTGGGCGATGAAATTTTAGAACTGACCGAATATTTAAATTCAAATTCGCGTCCGATTCCGCTTGATTCGCGGAGCAATGACCGTTGGTTTCAGCACATTGCGATTATCGTTTCAGATATGGACAAGGCATTTGAAGTTTTGCGGAAAAACAAGGTTCGTTTCGCTTCGACCGCGCCGCAGACTTTGCCGAAAACCATTCCGAATGCTGCCGGAATCAAGGCGTTTTATTTCAAGGATTTCGACAATCACGTTTTGGAGATTTTGCAGTTTCCCGAAGATAAAGGTGCAAAGAAATGGCACGATTTAGCAAAGACCGGAAAGTTGTTTTTGGGCATTGATCATACGGCGATTGTCGTCGGCGACACTGAGAGCAGTATGAAGTTTTACCGCGATTCGCTTGGGCTTTCGGTTGCGGGCGAAAGTATGAATTTCGGCACGGAGCAGGAACATCTGAACAATATTTTCGGCGCAAAATTGCACATTACGGGGTTGCGGACACGCGAAGACGGAATCGCCGTCGAGTTTTTGGAATATCTCGCGCCGAGTGATGGAAAACCGTTTCCGAGTGATACAAAAAGCAGTGATTTATGGCATTGGCAGACAAGTTTTACGGCGGAAAACGCAGACGATTTGGCTTCGATTTTATTCAAAAACAAATATGATTTCGTTTCGTCCGGTTTGGTTGATTTTAACGGGAATAAATTTGACTTCAAAAGTGCTTTATTAGTTAGAGATGCGGACGGACACGCAGTTAGAATTATTGAAAAATAGCTATGAAAAAAATTATTTTGTTTTTAATTATCGGAATTGCAAGTTTTGCGGCTTGCACAAAAACGGAAAGCGTCAAACAAGTGAATACGACGGGGGAAAATGTTGCCATCAAAGGCTTTGACACGGTTGCATATTTCACGGCGGAAAATGCCGTGCAGGGAAATCCGAAATATGAATTCGTCTGGAACGGCGCGAAATGGTTGTTTACAAACGTCGAAAATCTTGAAAAATTCAAGGCAAATCCCGAACAATTTGCGCCGCAGTTTGGCGGTTATTGTTCGTTTGCCGTTTCCAAAGGCTACACGGCGGACGGCGGTCCGAATGCTTGGGAGGGTGTGGACGGCCAA
>CALMEH010000458.1 GCA_937863115.1 uncultured Acidobacteriota bacterium | reverse complement strand
GTTAATTGATACGGAAAAGCGTCTTCAAATTCGATCTGCCACGGCGAATCAGCCAAAAATGCAAAGCGGAAAACCTTTTTTCTTCCCGCGTAAACCCTGAGCAATTCGTCCGCCATATCACGCATTGCACGTTTTGCCTTCGCCTTCGTTTTCTGCCAGCCAAGTCCGCCAAGCCTGTCCAAAGTCGGCGCAGTTGCTTCGCCCGACGAATAACGCGAAACCAAATCCAATCTTTCAACAGGCACAAATAATTTCGAGTTTTCTGCATAAATCAAAAGCATAAACTCGCGCTCCGCACCCTGCGAATTTATCACTTGCAAACCTTCAAAACGCGAAATGCCGTGGTCAACGTGAACGACAAAATCGCCGACTTTCAAATCGCGGAAATCCGAAATAAACGCGCCGAGATTTGTTTTCGGGCGTTGGTCTTTGGTTTTCGGTTTTTGATATTCGTGTTGAAAAGATTCGCCGAAAATGTCAGTTTCGGTTTGGACAAATAAATTTAGCGAAGGAATTTCAAAACCGCTCGATAAATCGCCAATTTTTATCGCATCGGGCGCAACCGAAACATCATAATCGCGCAAAATTTCGGCAAATCTATCCGCCAAACCGTGCGTTTGCAAAACAACTAATCTCTGCGTTCTCTGCGCCTCTGCGTGAGATTTCATTTCACCGGCAAACGCCTTCAAATCGCCGTGAAACTTGCGCGTCGAACGCGAAATAATTTCAATTTCAGTAGATTTTTCGGCTGTCGGGAATAGAAATAAAGGACTGTTCTGCATACTTAATATAATCAAAAAGTGTTGTATAATTTACAATGTTTCGGAAAAAAATAAATTATGACACAATTTACCAACTTCAACACAGTCATCGGTAACGGTAAATCTTATAAAATCCCAATTTATCAAAGAGATTTTTCTTGGGAGAAAGATGAATGGGAAGATTTGTGGAACGACATTGAAGATATTCCGATTGATAGAACTCATTATTTGGGATATTTGGTTTTGCAAAGAATTTTAGAAAATGAAGAAGCCTTTTTAATAATTGACGGACAGCAACGCATTACGACTTTATCGCTTTTATCCTTAGCCGTTTGCAGACTTCTAAAAGATTGGGCGGAATCAGGGATTGAAACGCAAGATAATTTAATTAGGTATGAAGAAGAACGAAAAAGATACATTGGAAATTTTTCAACTTCAAGATTATCAACCGATCCGAAATTGCACCTAAATCGTAATAATGATGACTTTTATCAAAGTTTTTTACTTAACTTACGAAGACCTGCCGCAATCTCGAAACTCAAGCCGTCGCAAAAACTTTTACAGCAAGCGTTCGACTATTTTTATGAACAATTAAGTGAAAAATTTGAAGCCGATAAATCAGGTGCAAAGCTATCCGATTTTTTAGAAAAAGTAGTTGGAACGGGGTTGATTTTTACCATTATCGAAGTCAAAAACGAAATAGACGCTTTTAAAGTTTTTGAAACGCTTAATGCTCGCGGCGTGAAACTTTCGACAGCCGACTTGCTTAAAAATTATCTTTTCAGCAAAGCCGCGGCGTTGGGTAAATTAGACCTCGACGAAGCCGAAAGACTTTGGCAAAGTATTGCAGATTCTTTAAGGTCAGCCGATTTAACCACTTTTATTCGGCATTATTGGAATAGCCGATATAATCTCGAACGACAAAGCACTCTGTTTAAAGGCATTAGAAACAACATCACAAATGCCGACGAATCTTTTGAATTACTTCAAAGTCTTGAAAACAATGTGGTGTTTTATGCGGGTTTCAGCAATCCTTTTGACGAGATTTGGGATAAAAATGAGCGCAAACATCTGAAAGTATTAAAATATTTAGGCGTTACAACTTGCTATTCTTTAATGCTTTCTGTCTTGGAGTTTTTGCCGAGAACCGATTTTCAAGACGTTTTACGCGAATTGGTTGCCGTAACTTTTAGATATAACATCAGCGGACGCAATCCGAATGAAGCCGAAAGAATTTTCAGCAGAACAGCGGTTAAAGTTTCCAAAGGCGAGTTAAAAAATGTTCGGGACATTGCTTTGGAATTAAAAAGCCTATATGTTGCCGATGACGATTTTGCACAGCTTTTTTCAACCGTGCAAATCAATTACAGACGCAAGAAAGAACTGATCAAATATATTTTGGTTAAAATGGAAAATCATCTTTCAGGCAAAGATAATCAAGTGGAAGACGCAACTTCGACCATAGAACACATTTTACCCGAAAATGCAGGTTCTGTTTGGGATTCACACTTTCCTTCACATATTCAAGT
>CALMEH010000457.1 GCA_937863115.1 uncultured Acidobacteriota bacterium | reverse complement strand
TACAAAACGCCGTCAATACGGAAACGAATGCGAAAATCTTTTTCGTAAGGTTCAATGTGAATGTCCGATGCGCCGCGCCGAAGCGAGTCAACCAACAAAACATTTACAAGACGCACAACCGGCGCGTCTTCGCTCGCTTTGGCAAGCGTGGCAAGGTCAATTTCTTCGTTCTCTTCAACTAATTCAAAATCACTGCCTTCCGCCGCGTTTTCAAATTGGTAATGGTCGAGTGAAACCTTCAAATCCCCATCGGCGAGTTTTTCTTCAACAACTGCACCATTGCCATTGCCATTGCCGTTGCCGTTTCTTTTCGGCATCGGCACGCCGTTTCTTTCGAGTTCGCCAACTGTCGCAAAATCAAAAACGTCAATCTGTTTTGACGAGCTGTAATATTTTCCGATGGCGATTTGCAGAGAGGCTTCCGAAGCAATCACGGGTTCGACATTCAATCCCGTCATAAACTTGATGTCGTCCATTGCAAAAACATTCGTCGGGTCAGCCATCGCCAACGTCAAAGTTGCGCCGACTTTGGAAATCGGCAAAACTGAATATTTCAAGGCAACTTCGTGAGAAATGAGTTTAATCGTGTCGCCCTCAATTTGGAAAAGATCTAAATTTATCGAAGGAACGCCGTATTGACGCGACAACACGGCAGTTATCACGTCATCCGAAATCATTCCCAATTTGACTAGATTTGAACCCAAGCGTCCGCCGTTATCGCGTTGATATTCTAAAGCCTCACGCAATTGTTGCGAAGTGATTAAGTTTTCGCGGACAAGGATTTCCCCAAGTTTTGCTGACATCTATTTATTAAATTTCTTAAGAGATTTTTGAAGTTTCGATACTGAAAAATCAATGGTTGAAGATAGTAATCAACGATGTTTATCATCGTTATAAATAGATAATAATAGTTTAATATGGAAAGTGTCAAGAAATTCTTTGCAATTTGATTGATTATTTATCAAATTGAACTGTTTTAGGTAAAATAAAAAAAAAGTTGCTGATCGTCTCACAACAATCAGCAACTTTTTTATTCTTATAAGTGACTTAAGTCTATTTTTTGCCTTTTTGCGGGGTAACTTTAAATTGATTTTTAAGTGAGTTAAGCATATCAACCGCCTCTGCTTTTTTAGGATGTGTTGCCGGAGCGGTATCAACGAATTTTTGTAAATAGTTAGCCGCCGATTGTAATTTAGCTTTATCAGGTTTACTGTCATCTCCGCCAATGACTAACAATGCCGTTCCTGCGCCTACAAGACCATCGAGATTATCAGGGTTTTCCGCCAACATCGTTTCATATTCAGCAAGTGCCATATCATATTTCCCGATGAATAAAAGAATACCGGCAAATGAAATACGATTTTTCAATTTATCTTCGGCAATCGTTTCAATGGTGAAGTATTCGTTATAGGCGATAATTATTTCATCGGCTTTCGAAATATCTTCACCGTATTGCGCTGTTAAAAAATACGCATCTTTTCTGTTTCTTATAGCTAAAATCTTTTGTCTTTCAAAACTGGTTTTTTGAGCTTCATCTTTCGGGCTTGCGGTTTTCAGCATTTCCAAAACCTTATCGGAGGCTTCGACAGCTCTAAGAGAGTCAGTTTTCAATGCTGTTTGTGCGCCCGGTTTGTCAGTTTTGACCTTTGTATTGTAATTAAGTCCGGCACGATTGATTAAAGACGTTGCCATATTATTTAGTAAAACTATAGCCCCCGGAACAAAGGTCGGATCGGCATCAAAACCTTCTTGATATTTCGCAATTGCCAAATCATAGTTTTTTTGCTCAAAAGCAGCATTGCCTTCTTTTAAAGCAGCGTTCCGAATTTCGTTGGATTTTTTAATTCTTTCGTTTTCTTCGTTTTGCTTTCTGATTTCTTCTTCGCGCTTTTTGGCTTCTTCCGAGTTATCTTTTGTTTGCGTTGTCGTTGTTGTCGTGGTGTTCGTATTCGTAGTTGTCCGCGAAGATAGCTGTTGTTTGACTTCTTCTTCCGTCCATCTTTTACCGTCGCCGGGCGAAACGGAAACAAGAACATTCTCCGCCCCGGGTGAAATACTCGGCAGAATTGCCGGAGCAATGCCTTCGCCGCTAACCGCTAAAGCATATTTGCCGCCGAGCGTTACGCCGGCAAAAGCGAAATTACCTTTTTTGTCGGTTTTGTCGGTCGGCAGTTTAATTTTTTGATCCAAACGAAATATTTCGACCAAAGCACCGGCGACCGGAGTTTTTGTGCCGTCAGCATTTGTTAACTCGACACGCCCGCTAATCGGCGCATTTTGAGCGAAAACCGAAATGCCGCTTACGAAAAATAAAGCGGTTAAAAAAAGAACTGTAAAATAATTTTTACGAAACATTATAATCCTCCAAAATTGTGTTAAAAAAATTGCTCTGCATCGGAAAAGCACGATTTAAGATGTTTCCGAAAATAAAAGAGTTGGTAGTGAAAATTATTTTACTCGAAGTTTGTCAAAAATTTAAGTCCGAAAAGTTGATTTAGGTAAATTTGTTTCGGTTTTAAGCTGTGATAATCTTAGATTTTTAATAAATCAATAATTTTTTAACATTTGGAGAATAAATGACCGAAAGAATTTACAATTTCAGCGCGGGACCGGCGATTTTGCCGCTTCCGGTTTTAGAAAAAGCGCAAAGCGAACTGCTTTCACTCGGCGGAATCGGAATGAGTGTAATGGAAATCAGCCACCGTTAAAAACATTTCGAGGCGATTTTGAGTAAAGCAAACAATGGACTTCGACAACTTTTGAATGTTCCCGAAAACTATAAGATTTTATTTTTACAAGGCGGCGCATTTCTGCAATTTTCAATGATTCCGATGAATTTTCTTGGCGCGAACGAAACCGCCGATTACATCATCACCGGCGCGTGGGGCAAAAAAGCTCTGAAAGAAGCCAAGCGTTGCGGAAATGCGAACACGATTTTTTCATCTGCCGAAACGGGTTTTAAATCTGCGCCGACACAAGCCGAATTAAATTTCAGCGAAAATGCAAATTATATTCATTATACATCAAACGAAACGATTGAAGGCGTTGAGTTTAAGTATGATTTGGACGGCGCGGGCTTGCCCGTAATTTGCGATGCTTCATCAAATATTTTGTCGAAACCGATTGATATTTCAAAATACGCAATGATTTATTGCGGAGCGCAAAAAAATATTGGTCCAAGTGGCGTAACTTTGGTAATTATCCGCGATGATATGCTCGCCAAAGTTCCCGAAAATCAACATTCTTTGTTAGATTATCGAGCGATTGCCGCCAACGATTCGATGCTCAACACGCCGAATACTTGGGGAATTTACATAATTAGTTTGGTTTGCGATTGGCTTAACGAACAAGGCGGACTCGCCGAAATGGAGCAGAAAAATGAAGCAAAAGCCGGAATTTTATACGATGCGATTGATTCGAGCGACGGCTATTATCGCGGACACGCGGAAAAATCTGCGCGTTCGTTAATGAACGTAACTTTTCGTTTGCCTTCGGAAGAGTTGGAAAAACAATTCACCGCAGAAGCCACCGCACAAAAACTCGACGGCTTAAAAGGACATCGCTCAGTCGGCGGAATTCGTGCTTCGATTTATAATGCTTTCCCGAAAGACGGCGTTGAAAAACTCGTCGAATTTATGAAAGATTTCGCACAGAAAAACGGCTAATTTTTAACCACGAAAAACCACAAAAAACCACGAAAAATTCTTAAAATATTTTCGAGATGTTTCGTGTTTTTTGTGGTTAAATCTTTCCTATTACGGTTCAGCCGTAAAATTCAATTCTGTTAAATCTTCCGTTACGCTGACAACTTGCGACGCAAAAAGATAGCGTTTGTGGTTGACCGAAACGACGTAAGTTTCGCCAACTTCTACATCGTCAAAGCGGTAATATCCGAACGCGCTTGTTCGCACGGTGCGCGTTGTGCCGGTGGCGGTTGTCAGTCTGACAACCGCGTTTCGCACACTTACGCCGTTTGCCGTTACTCTGCCCGAAATGGAAACATTTGCCGCTAAAGGCGCAAGCAAAAACACATTTCGCACTTTGTCTTCGGTGGTTTCCGAGCCGCTGAAATAGCCTGTGCGGTAAACGCCGCGGGCGCGAATCAGCACATTTTGTCCGGTCGGGATATTTTGTCCGGTCAGAGTGTAGCCCGAAGCGTTTGGCGCAAACTGATTTTCGCCTTCTTCGATGAGCGGAGCAAAACTGTTCATCGCCGTGCCGAGCAAAGTCCACGTTGCGCCGTTGTTGATTGATTGTTCGAAAATGACGCGATTAAATTGCGGCGCAGAGCCGTCGCGGGTTAAGGTCAAAGTGGTTTGCGTTACCGACAGAGTCGAAAGCGCGGCAGTATCGTTTGACAGCCGCGCAAACAGATTGCGCGGCTGACCGCCGATGGTGGCGAATTGTCCGCCCGCCAAAACACGCCCGTCCGATTGTAACGCAATTGAATAGACGGCATTATCCGCATTCGGATTCCAGGTATCGGCAAGCCCGCTCGTGCCGTCAAGTCGGGCAATGCGGTTGCGCAGCTGTCCGCCAATGTTTGTAAATACGCCGCCTGCTAAAATTTTGCCGTCCGACTGCACGGCGATTGAAAAGATACTACCGCCACTATTCGCGTTCGGATTCCAAGAATCGGCAAGCCCTGTGGAAGGGTCGAGGCGGGCAATACGGTTGCGCGGCTGTCCGCCGATGTTCGTGAAAAATCCGCCGACTACAATCTTGCCGTCCGACTGCAACGCGATTGAATAAACATCGCCGTCCGCATTCGGGTTAAAGCCCGTATCGAGCGTCCCGTCCGCGTTCAGACGGGCGATATAATTTCGCGTCTGTCCGACAATGAGCGTAAAAACGCCGCCGACTAAAATTTTGCCGTCCGGCTGAACAACCATAGCGCGAACCGTGCTGTTCGCGTTCGGGTTAAAGCCATCAAGCGCGGATTGCGCTCTGCCGGTTACAGCCGTTGCCACAACCATCAAGAAAGCGGCAAATGCGACAAATACGAAACGGAGAAAAGACATTGACGGTTTTCTGAACATAGATTTATTCCTGCTTTAATAATTGGTCGTAAAATCCAATTCCGTCAACTCTTCAACGACGCTGACGACTTGCGGTGCGAAGAAATAGCGTTTGTGATTGACCGAAACGATATAAGTTCCGCCTACTTCTACATCGTCAAAACGGTAGT
>CALMEH010000456.1 GCA_937863115.1 uncultured Acidobacteriota bacterium | reverse complement strand
GTTCCGCCAAATAAACCGCGCCCATTCCGCCGCGCCCGATTTCCCGCATTACGCGATACGCGCCGATTTCGCGCCCGATTGTCGGGTCGCGTTCTTCAATCATCGAAGCGAAAATGTGAAGCCCACTGTTATCCAGCAAAGGCTCGCTCAAAAGTGAATCGGCTTCTTCGTCTTGCCTTAAGAGATGCTCAACTTCGATTCGCAAGTCTTCGTCTTCGCCGCAAACTTCATTTAAATAAACTTCGCGCTCTTCGCGTGATGGCAATTCAACCGCAACTTGAAAAATTTCTTCAATTTTTTGCCAATAATTCGGTTTCATAAGTAAAAAGTAAAAAGTAAATTGGAAATTGGAAATTGGAAATTTTCACTTTTTACTTTTTACTTTTTCATCTGTCCATACAGCCACGCCTTCGTTAATCGCCAATGTCTTTTAACCGTAATCACCGAAACGCCTAAAACTTCCGCTGTTTCTTCAAAAGTTAAGCCGCCGAAAAATCTTAATTCAACAATTTTTGCTTTCTGCGCGTCAAATTTCGCAAGTTCTTTGAGCGCGTCGTCCAACGAAATCAATTCGCTGCTGATTTCAACAGCTTTATCAATATTTTCGTCCAAAGAAAACTTCTGAAATTCACCGCCGCGCTTGTCAGCATTGTGTTGGCGGGCGTGGTCAACCAAAATCCGCCGCATAAGTTGTGCCGCGACACCGAAAAAATGTGCGCGATTTTGCCAATTTGCGCGGGTTTGGTCAATCAATTTCAGATACGCTTCGTGGACAAGTGCCGTCGGTTGCAAAGTGTGATTGATGCGCTCGCGCCGCAAATAATTTGATGCAAGACGTTTCAGTTCATCGTAAATTACGGGAAGCAAAGCATTAACCGCCGTTTCGTTGCCGTTTGAAACTTCCAAAAGAAGCTGAGTTATATTTTCTTGAGTTGCTTGATTCACGCTCTTGAATTGTAAAAATTATAAACAAAAATCGGCGCAAAAAAAAGCCTTAAACTTCCCTTATGCTTTATTTACAAAAACGCGCCGCTCGAATACTATAAGATTATACTATAATGAAGTCGAAAATTTAGCTTCCGACAATAGATTTCGGATGTTCGATAAATCTGCAATTTTCATCACCTTTTGTCTTTGGCTGGCGGCGTTTTGTGCAAACGCCGCGGCGCAATATCGGTTTGACCAACTGACGACCGAAAATGGTCTGCCGCAAAATTCGGTGCATTCGATTGTGCAGACGGCGGAAGGCTATATTTGGATGGCGACGCTCGACGGGTTGGTGCGTTATGACGGTGTGCGCTTTATGGTTTTTAATAAATCTAATTCAAAAAATCTGCCGACGAATCGTTTAATCAATTTGCTGGTTGATACTGAAAATTCGATTTGGATGCGGCACGAATCGAATCTTTTATCGCGCTACCGCCACGGCGAATTTCAGACTTTTAGCGAGTCAGACGGATTGCCGTAATCCGTCTACCACATTGACAAAGACGCGAGCGGCGGCGTTTGGGTTTGGACGAAAAAAGGCGTGGTGCGGTTTGCCGGCAATCGTTTTACGCCTTGGGCGGCGGATGATCGAAACTTTGGCGAACATAATTTCAATCTTTATTTTTCATCTTCGGGGGCGCGTTGGGAAATACGCCGGCAAACTTTGACGCGCCTTAAAGACGGAGTGCGAACCGATTTTCAGTTGCCGGTTGACCTACAAACAATTCAGCAGCCGGGAAATGAATTCGCCAATGCTGTCAAAATGTATGAAGACCGCCGCGGGGTGTTTTGGTTTTCGCTTTCGCGCGATAATTTATACAGGCTCGAACAGGAAACGATTCAAAAAATAAATACCGACAAAACCGGTTCGCCGACCGTTCTTGCCATTGCCGAAGATGCCGACAACAATATCTGGTTCGGAACGGTTGAAAAAGGTGCGTGCCGTTTTAGCGACGGGCGTTTTCTTTGTTTTGATTCGTCAAACGGGTTGTCGAGCAATACCGTCCGCGATCTGTTTTCAGACCGCGAAGGAACTTTGTGGATTGCAACCAACGACCGCGGACTGTGCCGTCTTTTAAAACAAATCATCGCGCCGTTTTCGACGGCGCAAGGACTCAGAGAAAAAAATCTCTACTCAATTTTTGAAGACCGCCGAGGCACGATTTGGTTCGGCTCTTACGGCGCGGTCGGAAGATTTAGCAACGGAAAAATAGAAAATTTCGGCGATCCTGAAGGCTTAATCTATGTCAATGTCCAATCGTTTTTTGAAGACCGCGACGGAAAACTCTGGATCGGCGCATTTGAAGGCGTTCAATATTTCAAAGACGGCGCATTTCACGAGTTTAATACCAAGCTCTCGCAAACGCTGCGTTTCGGAGTTTTCGACATCGAGCAAGATGAGCAAGGTGTTTTATTTTTCGCCACATCCGAAGGTTTGATTAAATACGACGGTCAGACGGCGCAGAGGTTCACGACCGAAAACGGTCTGCCGGGGAATAATGTAAAAATAATTCTGAAAGCCCGCGGCGGCGGATATTGGATTGGAACATATAGCGGAATCGCGCGCTGGAATGATGAAAAATTCACTGCTTACACCGAACGAGACGGCTTGGCGGGCAATCAGGTTCGCGCGCTTTTTGAAGACGCGGACGGAACGCTTTGGATCGGAACTTACGACAGCGGTTTGTCGCGTTTTAAAGACGGAAAATTTACGACCTTTAATAAGGAAAACGGACTTTTCAGCAACGGCGTTTTTCAGATTACGCCCGATGAACGCGGCAATTTTTGGATGTCGTCGAATCAGGGAATCTACCGCGTCAGCCGCGCCGAATTAAACGATTTGGCGGACGGAAAACGTAAATTCATCACTTCGCCCGCGTTCGGAAAACCCGACGGAATGCTCAACTCGGAAGCCAACGGCGGCGGTCAGCCTGCCGGACTCAAAACCAATGACGGACGGCTCTGGTTTCCGACGCAGGACGGCGCGGCAATCGTCAACCCCGAAGCGGTAAAATTTAACACTTTGCCGCCGCCGGTTGTCATCGAATCGGTAAGAATTGATAACAAGTCAGAGCCATTTGCGGTAGCGAATGGTTTAACGCACGAATCTGAAAACTCTTATAAAAGCTCGGACACTTCAAATGTCAGACTTCAACCGCCCGCTACCACAGACGGTTCCGACATCGTGCTTCAGCCCGGACAGGAAAATCTCGAAATTGATTACACCGCTTTGAGTTTTATTAAATCCGAACAGATGCGTTTTCGCTACCGGCTCGAAGGTTTGGACGAAGACTGGACGGAAGCCGGAACGCGGCGCACCGCTTTTTACCCGCATCTCGCGCCGGGCGAATACGTTTTCCGCGTCATTGCCGCGAACAGCGATAACGTCTGGAACGAGCGCGGCGCGGAAATAAAAATCACGGTCATTCCGCCGTTTTATCGAACTTGGTGGTTTGCCGCGCTGTGCGTTATGGCGGCTTTGGGAATGATTTTTATGATTTACCGCGACCGCATTAACCAACTGAAAAAAGAACGCGCCGCGAAAGAAGAATTTTCGCGCCGTTTGATAAACGCCCACGAATCGGAACGCCGCCGCGTTGCCGCCGAATTGCACGATTCTTTGGGACAAACACTGGCGATGATTAAAAATCGCGCCGTTTTCGCCGTCCAAAACATGAAGAATTTGGAAGCGGCGAAAGAGCAATTTGAACAGATTACCGAACAATCGGTTGATGCAATCAACGAAGTGCGCGAGATTTCGTATAATTTGCGTCCATATCTGCTCGACCGTTTGGGTTTGACGAAAGCCTTAAAATCGCTGTTCAACAAAACCGCCGAAACCGGTAATTTGAAAATCGCGGCGGACATCGAAAATATTGATAAAATTTTCTCGAAGGAAGAAGAAATGAGTCTTTACCGCATTGTGCAGGAAAATTTGAACAATATTTTGAAACACGCCGAAGCGTCGGAAATTCGTGTCGAGATTAAAAAAGACACGGATTTTTTGACCGTCAAAATCGCCGATAACGGCAAAGGTTTTTCGACCGACGGCGTAAGAAATAACGATAAAAAAGAAGGTTTCGGCTTGCTCGGAATGGCAGAGCGAGTAAATATTTTAGGCGGAACGCACAACATCGAATCTGCGCCGGACAAAGGCACGACGGTGAAGATTAAAATAAGTATTTGACTTCGGAAAAGCAAATGGAAAATCAGATAAAAATAGTGATGGCTGACGATCATCCGATTGTCCGGCAAGGATTGAAACAAATCATCGAAACCGACCGCGCAATTTCGATTGTTGCTGAAGCTGGCGACGGCGCAGACGCTGTCGAACAAATCGAAAAACATCAGCCGAATGTCGCCGTTCTTGATATTGATATGCCTCAAATGGATGGTTTCGATGTCGTCCGTGAATTGCAACGAAAAAACATCAAAATCGAAGTCGTTTTTCTGACGATGCACTCAGAAAGTGAGATTTTTGAAGAAGCGATGGATTTGGGCGTGAAAGGTTATGTTCTCAAAGACAGCGCGGTTACGGACATTGTCGCAAGCATAAAATCGGTTGCTTCGGGCAGACATTTTTTAAGTCCGGCACTGTCGGCATTGCTCTTGAATCGCAGAAGCCGCATCGTCGAATTGGAAGAAACTCAGCCCGGATTAAATAGCCTGACACCGACCGAACGGCGCATCTTAAAACACATCGCCGAAGATAAAACTTCAAAACAAATCGCCGCCGAACTTTTCATCAGCCCGCGCACCGTCGAAACGCACCGCACAAATATCTGCCGCAAACTCTATTTATCGGGAAGCCTCGCACTCGTCAAATTCGCTGTTACACATAAATCGGAAATTTAGAATTTAACGCAAAGACGCAGAGAGACGAAGACGCAAAGAAATTAATAAAAAACCTTTGCGCCTCTGTATCTTTGCGCCTTTGCGTTAAAAATTCTTCCAATCCTCTACGAGTGAACCCGTAGATAAAATACGGGTTTTCACGCACCTCAATTTACGAGTGAAAACGGATTTTCAAGCCTGTCTTTTCTTCATATTCTATTTCTCGTGAAGATTTTAATTGTGGACGACAATCAGCAAATGCGCGAAATGATGCGTGTGTTTTTGCAGGATTTAAGCAATGAATTCTGCGAATGCGAAGACGGCTCCGAAGCGTTGGCTTCTTACGCTGATTTTTTGCCTGATTGGGTTTTGATGGATTGGGAAATGCGAAAAACGGACGGATTGACGGCAACACGCGAGATTTTGCGATTTTACCCGACGGCGAAGATTTTGATGTTCACGCAATATACGGATGCGGAA
>CALMEH010000455.1 GCA_937863115.1 uncultured Acidobacteriota bacterium | reverse complement strand
CAAAATTTACGTTTTGGTTATAAACATTGAACAAATTACTAAAACGTGCAGTAAATTCATATGGAGAGAAAGTTAAAGGATTAATCTGCGTCTGAATCGAATCATTTAATTTCAAAATCTGTTGGTCGGGCTGTGCCGCTGTTACCGTTGCTGTTACCAGCAAACTGTCAACTGTTCTAAATAGTTTTCTTTCTTTTATTTGCAGTGATACATTTCCTAAAACTTTACCCGCGGCGGTGATTTGATATTCCAGAGTTTCGCCTAATTTAAATGGCAAATCCGCCGAAAGCGGTTGATTATTGACATAAGGTTGAGGCGTAGTAATTGGTTTGGGCGTATTGGAAGTAGTCGGGGTTTGAAGCAGAATGGGCGTTGGAGCAACAGTTACATTTGGTTGCTGGATTGCGGCAATTTCAGCGTAAAATGTCCCTCTTGAAGTTTTAAAACGCAACAAAACCGGAATTCGTGCCTCATCGTTAGAAAAATTTATGCGAACGTCCGTGATTCCTTGATCCGTAAAATATTGGCTTTGGACAGTTGAAATGCTCGTGTCGAATTCGCCGAGTTCGTTTCTAAATTTTTCGTTGGTAGTTTTTGTAAAAGTTGCGGTGTAAAATTTATCGCCTTCCTGAAACGGAAAAGTTCCCGCGCCGCCGAATTGACGCGCTTGATAAACTAGTGTCGGTAAATCGAAATTTGTGGATGGCACGGACAAAAAATTACTTATCGTTTCCTGTGGCAGAACGCCTGCGTTTGAGGTCTTGCGAATATAAAGGGGCAAACCGGTTTCAACGGCGGCATATGTCGTTCGTTGTTCATCAATTAAATAAAAAATCGCACTTACGAAATTTGTTGTTTTAAAACGCGATTGCACTTCAACTGCATCTTTTCCACTCAATTTCCCTCGTGAAACCACCGATATTTCCGCAACACCGGCATCAGTAAAGTTGCCGAATGAAAGATTGTAAGTCAACCTTTCACCAATTCTAAAAAGCGTTGGCGCATTTTGATTGATGACCGTGTTTTGTTGCGCCGATGTTATTGAAAACGTATAAGTGGCGGAAAAAATTAAAATCGTCAAAGAAATAATCTGCCAATTGTTGCGAGCAAATCGAATATTATTTCTGAGGTTTGCCCTATTTAATTTCGTTAAATTCATTTAGATTCTACGTTCAAATTTTTACTTTTTACTAATTAATTTAGTTGAAAATCTGCCTAACCGCTACCAATCTGTCTTTAGCTTTTAAAATCGGGCGACCGATAACAACATAATCAGAACCGTTTTCGACGGCTTCTTTTGCTGTCATTACACGCTTCTGATCGTCTTTTGTTTCAAGTTTCGGACGAATGCCGGGCGTAACAATTAAAAAATCTTTGTCGATTTCGTTCCGAATCAAATTTGTTTCAAGCGGCGAAGCAACAACTCCATCCAAACCGTATTTTGCCGAAACTTGCGCTAAATTCAAAACTTGCGAGGTGATTTCTTTCTCGATGCCGATTTGATTCAAGGTTTCTTGATTTGAACTCGTCAAAATCGTTACGCCGATAATTTTCGGTTTTGGGAGATTTTCGCGTTCGCATACTTCAGAAACCGCTGCGACTGTGTTTGAAATCATTTCGCCGCCGCCAAGCGCATGGATATTAAACATCCAAACTCCAAGCCTTGCAACTTCGATTGAGGCTTTGGCAACTGTGTTAGGAATATCGTGAAATTTCACGTCAAGAAAAATCTTCACGCCCGATTCAACCAATTCCTTGACAAAAGATGAGCCGGCAGATGTAAAAAGTTGCAAACCGATTTTGAACGCGCCGACTTCTTCACGCAATTCTCCGACAATTTCCCGCGCTTCTGAATCGGTTTCAACGTCCAACGCAACAATGATTTTTTCTTTCACAAATTTAATTTTACGCAAAGGAATTCAAAAAAAACTTTAGGTCTGCGTGCATTTGCGTTAAAAATCTTTCTCCAATGCTTTCAAAATCTGTTCGCGGAAAAACTTTGTCAATCGCGGCGAACCTTTGGTTAAAATGTTCGATTCGCTTGCAAAATGCAAAAAAGGCAAAGCATTTTTGATTTCCGCAGCTTTTTTATTTCGCAAAAACTCCAAACATTGAGCTCCGGTTTCGCGTGAATCAAGTGCTTTTTGTTTCATTGCTTCGGCTTTTTCGGTGTCACCGTTTTGTGCAAAAATCAAGTTTTGCAAAAACCAAGCGTCGGCATAACGCGATTCGTAATCAACGGTTTTCTCCAAAAAATTCAAAGCATTTTCTGTTTGCCCAAGCTGAAAATAAACCGCGCCGATAAGGTATAAGATTTCAGCTTTTTCTTCCGCGTTTGCCGATTCCTTAAATGCGGCAAGGCTTTCCGTCCAACTCATTTCGGAGGCGGCAAGCATTCCCCAAATAAAATTTACACAAAGCGCATAACGCGGATTTCCTGCCAGAACGCTGAGATATTTTCGCGCATTTTCCGCATCGTTTTCATCCGCCAAACTCGCGCCAAGCAGAAG
>CALMEH010000454.1 GCA_937863115.1 uncultured Acidobacteriota bacterium | reverse complement strand
AAAGCACGGAATCAGCAAAGGCGTTATCACATCGCCGCCGAACTCAAATGGTCAGCCGATAAACAAGTTCAGGATTTCGGCAGAACACACCGCACCGACCAAACTTTTCCGCCTATTTACGCACTTGTTTTTACGGAACTCGGCGGCGAGAAAAGATTTTCCGCGACCATCGCCCGTCGTTTGGGAAATATGGGCGCATTGACCAAAGGCGATAGGCGGGCGGAAAAAGCCGGAAATCTTGATAAATACAATCTCGAATCGCGTGAAGGCAGAGCGGCTTTGAACGTCGTTTTCACCAGAATTTTGAACGGCGAGGAAATTATCGGATTGGAGAATCCAAAGCAGACGCTGATTGATATGGGATTGCTCAAAGCCGGAAGCGAGCGCGATGAGATAACGCCGTCGGAACGAACTAACATTCCCCGTTTTCTCAATCGCTTGCTCTCTTTAGAAGTCGAGCGTCAAAATGCTTTGTTCGATTATTTCTATCAAACTTTTCTCGAAACAATCGAGCATCTCAAAGCCAAAGGTAAAATTGAAGATGGAATGGAAGACCTCAAAGCTAGTTCGGTTAAAATGTTGGAATCGCCTCAAGTCTTTTACACCGATGCTTTGACCGGAGCGCAGACGATTTATTACAAACTGGAAATCACGGTCCCGACTCGCCCCGCCAAGTTTGAGGAAATATCACAGTTTGACGGTGTTTATTTTTACGAAAATCGTTCGAGCGGCGAATTTGTCGCGGTGCATCAGACACTCGCGCACACCGACCCGGAAACGGGCGAACGGTATCAAATGGTTTCGCTCTCTCGTCCGGCAGGTTACAATTTGCAATATACGCGCGAAAGCGAACTCGCGTCCCGTTATAAAATCGTTCCGAAAAGCCGCGCCCGTGCTTGGTGGCAAACCGAGCAGGCAAAGATTCCGCCGACGGAGCAGAAGACCGTTCATCTTTTGAGCGGCGCACTACTGCCGATCTGGAAAAATTTGAAAAAGTTACAGCAAACCGGATTGAACATCGTCCGCACGACGACCGATGACGGCGTTCGGCTGGTTGGGGTAAATATTGCCGCAGACACAACAAAGGAAATTCGCCCCACTTTGGGAATTTGGCAATCTGCCGCCGGAACCGCCGAAGAAATTATTCGCACTGTTCGGGAAGAAAATGAAATCGTTGAATTAATTGCTGATGTCAGAATCCGCCCCACGAGGTTTCAAGGCGTTTCCGTCGTTGAAATTTGTCCGGGTTCATACCAACAAATCCGCGAATTGCGCGAAACAGCCCTCATTAACATCATTCAAAACAGCCGCAACCGGTTCTTTTTGCCCGAAAGTGAAAATCTCGCTCTTGACGCGCTCGAAAAGGTTTTAAAGCTCTATCTGCCTACTTCTCTACTAAAAAACGAAGAGAACGGCAATTACGCGCAAAATGAGTCGGCATTAACCACAAACCAAACCCCGGTTCTGCTGCCGGATTGGTTGATTGAGCCGTCCGCTGAAGAAATCGAACGAATTTTAGTCAGAAATTAAATCAATCGCTAAATTTATGATATTAAATCCATTCCTGCTTGAAAGAGCTTACAATGAAACGCGCCGCCTTGTGAGCCGCGATAAACGTGCGAGTATGAGAAAACGCCGCTATAACGCTCTCAAAAAAGCCTATCAAAGACTCATCGAAAATCCGTATATCAATTACGAAAACGGCTTACTGCTGATTTTGAGCGATACCGTTACTGAACAAGGCGAAGCTAAATTCTATCGGACGTCAGCCAAAGAATGCCGCCTCGAAGAGCCGGATAATGTTCTGTGTTTCGCCTTTTGGGAAGGAAATCCGTGCTGGCATCGGGCGACGCTCGAAATCGTCGAAAATTATTTGCTGATTGAAAATGAATTTAATCAAGAAAGAAGTAGCAAAAGTGTTCACGCTGTGAACACCTGAGGTGTCGCCAGCGTGAACACTTTTAGGAATTTACTCTTCTGTCATAAAACCGATAAATTAGCCTAAATTCTTTGTCATCTTCAGCTTAGTATCAAAATAAGTTTTTCAGAAAGTTCGGCACGCGATTTGAAAAGGAATCAGTGCAAATCTAAATTACACACTAAAACTGAAGATGAATTATTATAACTGTCAAAAAACTGAAAATAGAGGCGCACAATTAGTTGCGGAATTGGAAGAAAAAATTAATCGTTATGCCCGCGTTCCGTATTATGTCCTGATTACCGGACAGCGCGGAACGGGCAAAACGACGATTGCGAGAAGGCTTCACCAAGCAAGCTCGCGCGCGGCGAAGGAATTCATCAACCTGAATTGTGCGAGTTTGACGCAAGAATTGCTGGAGTCGGAACTTTTCGGATATGAAAAAGGAGCATTCACGGGAGCGACTGCGCCGAAAGCCGGACTTTTTGAAATCGCCAATGGCGGAACGCTTTTTCTGGACGAAATCGGTGAAATTCCGTTATCGCTTCAAGCCAAATTGCTTAAAGCGGTTGAAGAAAAACGCATCCGCCGCGTTGGAAGTAATGCCGAACGCAGCGTAGATACGAGAATCATCGCCGCCACTTCCGCGAACCTCAAAGAAATGGTTGAACGGGGAAATTTTCGAGCCGATCTCTATGACCGACTGAATATTCTCAGTCTGGAAGCCGTCCCGCTTAAACATCAGAAGGAAAAAATAAGAGAATTATTGGAAGCCGATTTGCTGAAGGAATGCGCGGCAATCGGGCGCAATCATCCTTTTGAGATTTCTCAGGACGCGCTGGAAATACTGGAAAATTACGACTGGGAAGGGAATTACCGCCAGCTTCACAATTTTGCTACCCGCCTCGCCGTCGAATGTCTTGACGATAGCGTAATTACCGGCGAATCGGTCGAAAGGATTTTGGGTAAGCAAATCAGATATGGTTTGTGCGTCGCAGAAGAAGTAATTACCGTCGCTTTTGATCCGAAAAACGATAATCTCGACAGCATTTATCTGAGAGCCGCCGGACACGTTATTCAGCACCTCTTGACGGAAAACGGCGGAAGTCTGCGGAGCGCGGCGCGAAATTTGGGGGCGGATCATTCGACGCTTTCGCGGATTATGAAAAAATTTAATTCAACGGGCGAGACGCATAATTTCCCGCCGCCTCAACAAAAATTTGCCGTCGCCGCCTGAAATCGTTGACAATAAAAATGAATTTATAAAATTACCGAAAAATTATGACTGAAATCGAAAAAAACAAAGAAGCTGAGAGTAATGAAGAGGATTGGGCAATTATTCCTTTCGACGAAGCGGAAGATGATGCCAGATGGTCGAAACTTATCGAAGAAACCGATCAATTGATCGAAGAAACGCGAGATTTGGAAGCCGTCCACGGCAAAATTTTGATGGAAAATAAATTGAGCGATATTGTAATTAGTCAGGAAGAAACTGAAGACGATCCTTTTTGAAATTGAACTTTTGAATGTTGAAACTTATAAACCGGATGAATTAGCTCGTCCGGTTTTTTATTTTTGAAAGTTCAAAAACTATCGAAAGAAAAAAGCGGTCAGCAAAATTTGGGAGTAAACAAAATGGAAATTTTAAGCAGCGGAGCATTCATCAATCTTGAAAATCAAGAAAAAATCGAGCAGTTAAAATTTACCGCCTTTGAGTTGGCAAACGCGGCGATGGAAACGACAGGCTTTGTCAACACGGAAGAATCGGGCAAAAATCTGGCACTCGAATTCTGGCAAGGCTTGGAATATATGTGCCGCGAAACAGAAGTAGCGACCATCAAGAACATTTTTCTTAATCATTTTCTTGATCGTCTGCGTGAGTTTCGTCTGACTCAATCAGCAGCAGAAATTGATTTGCCGCAGAAGACAGAACAGGTTGTTTCAGAGCAAATCCATGACGTTGTTTCAGAGCTGGAACTCGGGTAGCTCGACCGTCAAGCCATCCCATGCCTCAGAGGCGGCCATCTGGCACGACAGCCTCGACGTCGGCTGACGCTCGGGGTTCATCGCGAGCATCTCCTCTTCGTTGGCGCCGCAGAGTCCCACCGTGTCCGACCACTCGGGAGCGTCGACCACGTGGCCCGTTCCGCATGCGGCT
>CALMEH010000453.1 GCA_937863115.1 uncultured Acidobacteriota bacterium | reverse complement strand
CGATTCGCACGGCGGTTTTGGCAGTTCCGTCCGCGACTGCGGCAAATCATTTATTACGAGCGCAGACGGCGATGTATTTGATTTTAACTTCGTCGCAATATCAGGTGCAAAGATAGGGACAAGGGACGAGGGAAAAGGGACGAGAGAAAAAAACACTTGTCCCTCGTCCCTTATCCCTCGCCACAAAGGAGATATTATGAAAGAAGACAGACGAGAATTTTTGAAAAAATCGGGATGCGCTCTCGGAATGGTTGCGCTCTCGACGCAGATGCGACATTTCGGAATGATGAGCGCAATGGCGCAGTCTTATCAAGATGAAAACGCCGTGCCGTCGGATTACAGGGCTTTGGTTTGTATCTTTATGTCGGGCGGCAACGACAGCAATAATTTAGTAATTCCGAACCATAACGACGCGACCATCAGCAATTACACGGCGTATTCAAATGCACGTGCGGCGCAAGGTTTGGCAATTCCGCAAGCGAATCTTTTGCCGATTGCCGTGCCGCGTTTGAGCAATTTGACCTACGGCTTGCATCCGTCGCTCGGACCGCAAACCATCAACGGCACAACGATTGTCAACACAGGCATTCACGATCTTTGGAACACGGGCGCGGGACTCGGTAGATTGGCAGTTGTTACAAATGTCGGAACGCTTGTGGCACCGACGCTGAAAGCGCAAATGTCGCAGTCAACGCACCCGAAACCGTATCAGCTTTTTTCGCATTCCGACCAAGTTTCGCAGTTTCAAGGCGGACGCTCAGACCAGCAATCTTTTACCGGCTGGGGCGGACGAGTTTCGGATTTGCGAACTTCGCCGGATAATCCGGGCGGATTGCTTCCGATGATTACATCAATCAGCGGCGCACAGCTTTTCACTGCCGGACAGACGACTCTGCCTTTGGCGGTTGCGGCGGCACCGACAGGATTGAATAATGTTCTGAATCCGCAAGGTTACAACACGACAACAGAATCGCAAGCGCGTCTTTCGGCGTTTAACACTCTGCGGACACAAGATTTGAGTTCGCAGGTAATTGCGGCGGCAAGCACGGTTACAAACCAAGCGATGTTAGCAAACGCCAATTTGCAGACGTTTCAGGAAGTTACGGTTACATTTCCGAATTCCAATCTCGGCAACCAACTCAAACAAGTGGCGCGGCTTATCAAAAAACGCACGGATTTGAGCGTCAATCGGCAGATTTTCTATGTGCAAATCGGAGGTTTCGATACGCATAACAATCAAACCGCCGCCAACGGTCAAACCGGTTTGCTTACCACTTTGAGCCAAGCGATGCGGGCGTTTTACGAAGAAATGGTCGTGCAAGGTTTGCAAGATAAAGTTACGCAATTTACGATGAGCGACTTCAACCGCACGTTTAATCCGGCAAGTTCGGGAGCGGCAGTCGGTTCAGACCACGCTTGGGGCGGACATCATTTAGTTGTCGGCGGCGGCATTACGGGCAGCGATTTCTACGGAAGTCTCAGACCGGACGGTTCGGGCAATTATTACCCGACACTAAACTTCAACCGTCAAGACGACTCCGTCCACAGCACAGGCGCACCATGACGTTGGATTCCAACAAGCTCAGTCGAACAATACGCCGCAACCTTAGCGCGTTGGTATGGCTTGCCCGACGCAAGTTTGCCAACAGTTTTCCCGAAAATCACTAATTTCCCCAACACGAACTTAGGATTTATGGGACCTGCTTAAGAAGTAGAGGAGAAAGGGAGAAAGGGAGAAAGGGAGAGTAAAAACTCCTTTTCTCCTTTTTTCGTTAACGGACTGAGATTTTATTTTAAGTTATACAAAAATCGTGAGCCATTTTTGCGGGTTTTTCCGCCTTGTAGGTTAAAGCAGTAGAAAATCTTTCAAACAGATTGGAAATTGTCTGGAAATCTAGGAAAAAAGGAAGGAAGAATATATGTCAAAACGATTCGTGCTTATCACATTGGTTCTCAGTTTTTTATTTATCTTTAGTCAAATAATCAAATCTCAGTCGAAAAACGACGGCGCATTGCCGAATTTGAGCGGTGAAAAAGCGATCGAGAAATTAAAGGAAGCGGGGCAATACGATTCGCTTTCGGAAGCCTTCAAAGCCACGCGCAAGCGTTTGGGTTCTGTCAATAATTTGGGCGGCGGTTGGACGCAGGAAGCGCAAAAGGTCGCGGTTATCGGTGCGTGGTTCGATGATATCGGCGCGAATGTTGACCAAGGTTCGGCTTACGTCTTCGTGCGTTCGGGGACGACTTGGACGCAACAGGCGCAATTAAACCACGCCGGCGGCGAAGCAAATGATTATTTCGGTATCAGTGTGGCGATTGACGGCGATACGGTGGTTGTGGGCGCGTATCTCGACGACCTTTTTGAAACCGACCAAGGTTCGGCGGTTGTTTTCACTCGTTCGGGCGTAACTTGGTCACAACAAGCGCAATTATTTCTCCTTAGCGGTGCGGCGAATGATCAATTCGGCGTGAGCGTGGCGATTGACGGCAACACGGCGGTCATCGGCGCATTTCAAGATGATTTGGGTTCAAACGACCAAGGTTCGGCTTACGTTTTCACACGCTCCGGCGTGAGTTGGACATTGCAACAGCAATTAGCCGCGACGGGCGGCACATTCGGCGACCAATTCGGGGTGAGCGTTGGAGTTTCGGGCAACACGGCGATTGTCGGCGCGTTTGCCGATGATGTCGGCGCGAACAATAATCAAGGTTCGGCATATATTTTCACCCGTTCCGGCGTAACGTGGACACAGCAAGGGCA
>CALMEH010000452.1 GCA_937863115.1 uncultured Acidobacteriota bacterium | reverse complement strand
TGAACAAGATTATCGTTAGTTTCGGTCTTTTGCGCCGTCCAATTCAATCCGCCGTTGACAGACTTTAAAACTCGCCCGTAACTACCAACAATCCAGCCGGTCTGAAAATTTTCACCAATAAAAAAAATGCCGTAAAGTTGATCTCTTTCGGCAATCGGAATTTGTTTCCATTCTTTTCCGGCGTTGGTCGTCATCAAAATCGTGCTTCGCGCACCGACGATAACTGCCGATTTTTTGTCTTTGATGAAAACGTCCGACAGCGTAACATCAACGGGCGCGGGAATTTTTTCCCAACGAAATCCGCCGTTTTCCGTATGCAAAATCGTGCTGTCCGAACCAACGGCAAAACCGTTTAATTTGTCTTTCGCAAAATGAATCGAAAAAAGCGGATTTCCCTGCGGCAAAGGATTTTGCCAACTCCAACCGAGAGCGTTTCGTTTTTGTGCTTGGGCAGTAAATGAAAGGAAAATTATTAACGCAAAGACGCAAAGATGCAAAGATGCAAAGAAAGTTAAATAACTTCTTTGCGCTCCAATTTTTTCTATAAAATCTTTACGTCTTTGCATCTTTGCGTCTTTGCGTTTCAAATTTCTTTTACTCCGATTTCAGCCACAAGTTCATCAAACATCGCGTCGTCAATCCGACCGAGTTCAGCGGTTTTTCGTGCCAAAGTGTCCACGACTTCTTGAATTTCGTGTCCATTATGACCTTTTACCCATTCCCATTTTATCTGATGTTTGGCGGCGGCTTTGTCAATTCGTGCCCACCAATCGTGATTGGTTTTCTTACGAAATTTGCCTGTCATTGTTTCGACAACATACCGCGAATCGCTCAAAACCTTTACTTTACAAGGCTCTGAAAGTTTTTCGAGTCCGATCGCCGCCGCCGCAATTTCCGCTTGCTGATTCGTTGCCGCGCCCAAATATTCGCCAAATCCGCGCCAATAACCTTTATATCCCAACACAGCAACCGCCGCCGCCCGCGGATTTCCCTTGCCGTTTCCGAGCGATGAACCGTCGCAGACGATTGTAACTTCTTTCATAAATTATTTAAGGCGAATCTTATTCATTATCAAATGTCTAAATAAGCCGCACAAAAAGCTGGCAAGAACGCCGAATATTAAATTTCCGATTATTCCGAGCCACAAAATCTTTTCCATTGCAGCAAATTTTCCCCATTGATAAAACCGAAAAGGAAAACCAACGGTATGAAACGCATGACAATCGTGAACTCCATTCTCTGAAACATAAAGGAAAAAATTAAACAGAATAAATGTAAGAAATGCGAAACAAAACCCTACTCTAAAAAAATTACTCTTAAAAATTTTATTCATTCGTATTTCCTCCAACTGAAACAACATTATCCGCAAAACCTTCAAACGTGTCGTCGTGCGAAATCACAAAAAGTTGGTCGAAAGTTTTTCTTTCCGTAATGTGCGAAATTTGTTCGGCTAATCTTTCGCGCCGCGCCGCGTCCATATTGGTTGTCGGTTCGTCGAAAAACGCTAATCTTACATCAGAAAGTTGTTTGAGCAAAGCCAATCTGACCGAAAGCGCAGCCGCCATTTGTTCGCCGCCCGAAAGATTTACGAACGGTCGGTCGTAACCGTTTTCTTCCAAAACTATGCCGTAATCTTCCGTCCATTTCAGCGTGCGTTCGGCATTTCCCGAAATTTCGCGGAACATCTGATTGGCTTCGAGCGAAACGTAATAAATGTAATTTCGTGCAACGAGCGGCGCAGATTTTTTCAAAGTTTCGCGGATAAATTCCGTTGCTTCGCCAACCTTTTCGAGACGTTCTTTTTCCTGAAATTCCGCCTGCATCGCTTTGCGAATTTCCGCCAAACGCGCTAATTCGTTTTCGGCGTTCGCTTTTTGGCGTTCGGCGTTTGCCAGATTCGTCCGCGTTTCGGTTTGCCGTTTTTCCGCTTCAAGTAAAAAAACTCTCTCATTCTGATGCTGTTCGTGGTCATAATCTTTGCTTGCATTGTGAAAATCTTTTTCGGCTTTTTCGAGATTTTTCGTCAAAATCTTTAATTCATTTTCCGCCGTTTCAAATTCCTTTTCGCGTTCCGGCAAAAGTTTCGCGACGGCTTCGTTCACCAAAAATTCTCGATGCGCGGTGGCGGTTTTGTCGCGTTCATCTGAATAAATTCGCCAATTCGCATCCAAATCTTTGTAGTTTTCGAGTTTTTCAACTTCGATTTTTAAATCATTTTCCAAACGCTCGAGATTTTGTTCAATTTTCGTCAGATTCGTCCGCAACTCGATTTCGCGTTTCGCTTCCGATTCAAAAGCGATTAATTTTGATTTCGGATTGTCCAAACCTCTGATTTTCGTGTCAATTTCCGCCAAATCATTCTTCAATTTCGGCAAATCTTCGAGCCGTTTTTCGAGCGTTTCTTTTTCGTCTTTGTAACTTTTGCCTTCGTCGCCGATTTCTTTTTCGCGGTTTTTCAAAGTTTCCAGCGACGTTAAATATTTCTCCGCGTCGCGTGAAATTTTAAGTTGTGCAGAAAGATTTTTTTGCTCCGATTCAAATGTTGCAATTTCCGTTTTCAATTCCGAAAATCGGCTTCCGACAAAACTTTCGAGCGTTTGTCCGGGTTTCAAATTCAAACATTTCTGCGACAAGATCGGACATAAACCGTTTTTTATTTCGCTTTGAAATTTTTCATCAGACGACAATTTAGCACGAAGATCGGCGAGTTTTTGCGTCAATTCCGTGTCGCGTTTATTAAGATTTTCAAAGTTACCGGCATCTTTCGTTTTGGCTTCGGTTTCTTTGATTTGGTCTTTGTTGGCGATATATTTTTTCCGCAAATCGTCCATTTTCGCCGTCAGACTTTTAATTTGATTTTCGACGGATTCCGATTTTGCCAAATCGCTTTTTATCACGTCGCGTTTCTTTTCAAACTCTTCTTGTTCAACAACTTGCGGCTTCAACAATTCGATTTCCCGATGCGCTTTTTGCGCTCGTTCCAAATCATTCAGAAAACGCTTTTGGTCAGATTTGACGTTCACCAAAGCATTTTCAATTTTCGATTTTTGCGCGTTTAATTTTTCACGTTCGCCGCGTTCGCGCTCCAATTCTTTGAGCATTCCGAGTGCTTTCAGATGCGTTTGATAATCGCTTTCGACAAACTTGATTTTCTCTGCCGCCGATTGCGCTTGATTCAGTTCATTTCCCTTCTGATTAAGCAAAAATTCGGCGCGTGATTTTTCGTTTTCGAGCTTTTCAAAAGCCGTTTTCAATTCATTGACTTTTTTCTCGATTTCATCAAATTTCTTCACCGATTCGCTTTTTTCTGCAACTTCTTTTTCGGTAATTTCGAGCGTTTTCGATAATTCTTCCGTTTGCTCGGAGAAATTTTTCAAATCCGCTTCGACCAATTCAAATCTCGCAAGTTCGCCTTCGGCACGTCCGATGCGAATTTTTACATCCGTTATTTTTTGCTCGATAAATCTGACGGTTTCACGCAATTTTTCCGCGCCTTGACGATATTCTTCAACCTTCAAAAGTTTATCGAAAGCCTTTTTGCGTTCCGTTGCTGTTTCCAAAAAAATCGCCGTAAAAGTGCCTTGCGGAACACCGATCGCGCGGCGAAAAAGTGCTTCGAGATCCGTTCCCGGTTCAACGCCGAGATGCGACCACAAAAACCGTGAAACTTCTTCTTTTTTGTCCGCAATTCGCATTTTCAACTGCGGATCATAAATGTTATAACCGTTCGCCGTATCACGATAAACGACATATTCGCGCTCGTCCAAACCGCTTTCAAACGTAATTCGCGCAATGCCTTTTTTCGCGCCACGCCGCACAAAATCGTCTTTTTTATAATCGAGGAGATCGAACAAAGTCCACGCAATTGCTTCGATCAGAGTAGTTTTCCCTGCACCGTTTTCGCCCGTAATCGCAGTCGTTCCGCGCTGAAATTCGTGTATAAAGTGCGCGTGAGATTTAATGTCTTCGAGTTCGATTTTCGTGATGTGCATAAGTTCAATTTCAAATTTGAAATTTCAAATTTCAGATTTCAGGAGAACTTAGATTTTATGATAATTTTCGGTAAAGAAGAAACCGGTAAATCTAAAGATGTTTGAATTTTGCCGGATTTATGCCAAAATTATTTCACGAAAAATTTTATGCTCACAAAATGTGTAATTTGCGGATTTAATGTCAGAAAAGACAATGAGTATTGTTTGAATTGCGGGAAAAAGCATCCGTCTGTTGTCGAATCTCAAAATCAAGGAAACAATCTTTTTCTTTATAAAATGTTTCAATCGAATATTTTCTTACTGATTTTATCCTTTCTTGTTGTATTTATCTTTCTCCTTTTTGTTGCTAATGGAAATTTGTCGAGCTTCTTTTATTTACGCGATTATATTTGGTTTAGTGCGTTGGTTTTATGGCTCGTCTTATTTTTATTGTTTGTTTTATTCCTTAAAAATATGAGATTTTTCTATAAAAGACCAATCTATATCAAGCTCAAAAATAATCTGACTTCCAGATTAAAGCTCACCGAAAATCGAATTACTGACTTAAAAAACCGCTTACAAGAAATTGAGTATCTTTTATCTAAAATCAAAGAAACCGACAGTCAAAATCTAAAAAAAGTTCGGCAAAATTTACTTTCAGCCCGTGAGATTGTTACCAGCCAATTTGCGCGTTACGAACTGCAAAAGCACAAAATAGAAATCTTGCGTCTGCAAAATGGTGTGTTGCCTTATCTTTTCGGCGTTCATCGTTTAAATGAATTTGAAACCGAAAACGGATTGGTTACGATTGAAAATACACGCCGCGAAATGAACAAAATCCGCACGAGTTTGACACGTTATGACGCAATCGAATTTCCGCAAAAAACTCTGCCCGAAAAAGAAAATTTTCTCGCGCAACTCGCCGAAACCGAAAATTCGTGCAAGAACTTGCGTGAGGTTTTATTGAGCAAACAAGCGACACGCGCCTTGCAAGGCATTTCGCCGATTCAGGAAAAATTGAAACTTCCGCACACGAACGAACTCGCGCACACGGCTGAAACTTTCAATCTTCAAACGACTCTTACGGATTTCAGCGAATCATTTGAAGATTTAGAACGCGAATACCAAAGATTAAAAACCGAAAGCGAAATCAGCCAAAGGATATTGGTTGATGAAAGCTGATTTATTACTTTTCCGACAATTTTTTATCAATCAGTTCCGCAATCTTTGCTTGGTCGAAAACGCCTGAATAAACAACTTTGCCGTCTTTTCCGATTAAAACAACAGTTGGGAAAAACAAAACTCCATATTTTTTAGCGATAACTTCGCCTTGATGGAGAATTGGAAATTCGGATTTTGTTTTCTCGATAAAAAGCTGAATTTGCTTTTCCGAATCAGTAACATTTACAGTCAAAAGCAC
Source organism: uncultured Acidobacteriota bacterium (assembly GCA_937863115.1). Taxonomy (GTDB): domain Bacteria; phylum Acidobacteriota; class Blastocatellia; order Pyrinomonadales; family Pyrinomonadaceae; genus CALMEH01. Next base: position 16,225 of record CALMEH010000452.1, on the reverse strand, counting down.
AAAATCTTTGTCTTTATATTTTCTCTGCAAGGCGTTTAATTTCGGCACTGAAGACTGACAACTGCCACAATGAAAAATCCAAAAATCGAGCAAAACGACTTTGCCTTTAAATTGACTTAACGAAGCCATTTTGTTTGTTCCGAAAAGCGGCAAACTTATTTCAAAAGCAGTTTCTCCGGCTTTGATGAGATTGTCTTTCGGTTGTTCGGCATACTTGTATTCGTTCAAATAAGTCGAATAATACCAAGAGTTTTCAGTCGGTGGCGGCGGGTTTTCGACAATCTCCGAAAAAGTTGTTTTGTTAAAATCTTGATTAATATTATTTCCGCGATAAACTTCAATCGGCATAAAATTTTTCTTGTCAACGGTCAAACGATAGACGGTTTTGCGGTCAAGCGTCAGCGGTTTTATTTCGCCGTTTCCGCTGTCAATATATGCTTTGTCTATAACAAACTCAACTAAATAATAGCTGATGTTATTGATTTCGGTTTCGCCGATTTTTTTGGGAATTGTTTTATCGGAAATAATTTTCGGCAAAGCATTTCGCCACATCAAAGGCGAAAATTGCAGATAGGAAGATGATGTTAAACTTTCTATTTTCGGTTTTGATTCGACTTTGATTGTCTTGTCTTTTTTGTTCAAGATAAAAATTTCCGTGCCGTTATAGGCAATAAAACCATTCGGATTTTCAAAGCGAAATTTCAAACCGAGAACGCTGTCAAACGAGGTGAATTCCAAATAACTTTCCGCCTTTGATTCCGCAAAATAGGCTTCGGAAGCGTAATTATATTCTTGAAGATATTGATATTTAAGTGTTTTCAACGAAGATAATTTGATGAAAACCTTTTGCAAAACTTCGTCCGGCGTAACAGATTTTTGTCTTTGTGCAGATACATCCGAAACCAAGAATAACGCGGAAATAATGAAAATAAGAATTTGTTTAGACATTTTTTGAATCAATAAAATTGAAACGGAAACGCCGTCATCACGAGCGGCACAAATCGCTTTTTTTTTGCAGTATCGCTTAAGTTAATAAAGAGGTAAGTATGTTCTTAAAAAACTCTCGCTATTGCGCTCTGCCGCCCGTGATGACGGCGTTTCCGTTTCAATTTCACTCCTGATTATTTAATCAAATCTTCCAAAAATTTTATGACTTCGGGATTATTGCTGGTTCGCAGAGCGCGAATTGATTCAAGCCGCATTTTGTCGGATTTATCTTTTTTGGCAATTTCGAGCAATTTCATTGTCGCTTGGTTTTGTTTTGATAAAGCCAATGATTGTATTATCGAAATTTTGAATTCATCATCATTTTCTGAATCATAAATTTGCGAAAGCGTTTCTATAACGCCTTCTTTGTTTGACCAGCCCGCAAATTTTTGCAGATTGGAAAGTGCAAGCCGCCGCAACTCCGGATCTTTTTCAATACGGATAATTTCCGCTAATTTATCGAAATTAGCTTTTACTGACGTATTTGAATTTGTTTCGGAAAGATAAAAATATGAACCGCCCAAAGAATTGATGATGGCTTTTTTCAGTTCTTTATTTTCTTCCGAAGAATAAAGTTTAATAACGTAATTCGTTGATTGCTCATCGTTTATGTTTGCAAGGGCATAGATGATTTCCGCTCGAATTTTTACGTTCGATTCGGTTTGATAACCTTTTACCAAAGTTTCTCTGAGTTGCGGCAAAAATTGATTGATAGTTTTTGCCGGAACAGTTTCGTTGGGATAAACATTCTTTCCGCTTCCGACAAATCTCGGCATTCTAAAAGTGCGAATTATTTCGCGTTTCAGCGACTCGCTTGCTTTTGAATCCGATTTCAGAATATCGCCCAAAATAGTAATTGCGCGTTGTGGTTCAGCAGAAAGCAAACTTTGAAACGCCGCAAGTTTAATCTCGTCTTCACGCTCAAGCGGAATTTGCGAGGAAGTCGTTAAAATTGTCGCCGCTGTCGAATTTCCCACGCCATTGGATGAAACTACGCCTACGGTATAACTCGGAGAAGTTGCCGAAACAACTCCGATTCGACCTTCATATTTCATCACGCGGGCATCGTCCGCCCATGATGAATTCGGGTAATTTTTCAACAAACGATCAATCGCCGCGTCCATCTCCGCAAACATTTTTTGCTTTTTATAACAGAAAGCCAGCCAATAAAGTGCCGCGTCAACGTATTTATTTTCAGGACAATCACACGCAATTTCACGAAATTTCGCGGCGGCTTTTGCCCATTCTTCCTTGTCAATCAGCTCGCGTCCTTCACGAAAAATACGATTAAATTTTTCGTCTTCGCTAACTGCGTATTTCGACAAATCGTTGTTTTCCGAAACGCCTGCGAAATTTGTCGAAGGCAAAATAATTACGGTCATTAAAATGGTCAAAATAAAACCGATTTTCTTTAAATAATTTTTCATAACTTCCTTTGTATTAGTAACTTAAAAACCTTGTAAACCAGCGATGAGGTTTTGATTTTTAATGCGCTGTTTGATTTCCAAAACTTCTTCTTGCGTCGGGTTTGCGTCCAAATTTGAAATTTCCAAAAGATACGGCTCGACTTTGCTTAACATTTCGTTTTCAAGAATCGTTCCGTAAATTTCAGACTGCTGCCGAAGCTTGATATTTGTTTCTAATAATCTTTCGGCTCGTTGTTTTTCGTAAGCAATATCATATTCCTCGCTCTCTTCGATAAAACGTGCATTTCTGAATGAACGGAAAAGCATTTCGACTTTTTCCAATTGCGTCGCCGTTCTGATTTGAAAAACTTGAATTTCCTGTAAATTAATCGCGGTTTCATTCTTCAAATTTTGCGGTTTATTTTTACGAACAAACGGCTTCTTGCTTAAAACTTCATTCGCTTTCGGCTTTGCGTCAACTTGTTCCGGCTTTGTTTGCGAAACATTCACCATTCTTTTCCACAGAACTGTTTCAGCTTTCGTAATCTCCGGCGGAACAATGCCCGACGATTTTCCTTCAAACACTTTATTTTCAGAACTTACCGATGGCATAGCTTTTGTTTGTTCCGAATTATTGACCAAATTTCTCAGCCCAAAATAGCCGAAACCGAAAACAAACAAAACAATCGCACAGACTAAAATCGGTTTGAAAAATTGCGTGCCGAAAAAGTTTGAAAACCGATTGTAAAAACTCAGTGAAATAAATTTTTCTTGCTCAACTGTTTCGAGTTTTGCTTGAAACCGGGCTGATAAATTATTCGGCGGTTCAATTTCAAAGAGAAAAGGCGCGTAAATTTCTTTTTCCCGACTCAAATTTTCAAGCTCGGTTTCGCAATTCGGGCAAGCAAAAATATGCAGATTAACTAGCTCGGCAGTTTGCAAATCGAGTTCGCCTTCTACCAAATCATTAATCAATTGTGCGTATTTTTCACAGTTCATTTTCTTGCCTCCATATAAGGACGAATCATCGTCCGCATCTTGATTTTTGCCCTAAACAAATCAGTTTTCAGCTTCGGAATTGCGATTCCGGTAATGTCCGAAATCTCTCTGTAACTCAGATTTTGCATTTCTTTCAACACAAAAATAAGCCGCCGATCTTCGTGTAATTTCCCAAGCGCAACCGCAATTACTTGGTTTAATTCTTTGTTCAAAAACTGCTCATCGGGCAGAAGATTTTTTCCGTCAAACAAATTCAGTGTGTCCAAATCGTCCTCGCTTTTTCCGTTTTCCTTTCCGTTCGAGCGATACGTTTTATAAACCAAATTTTTAGCAATGCTGCATAACCAAGTTTTCAAAGCCGCTTCGCCACGCAGTGAACCGATACCTCGATACGCGCCCAAAAAAGTTTCCTGCGTTAATTCTTCAGCTAATTCGTGTTTGCCCAACATTGCGTAGATAAATTTGTAAATAAACCGATGATGATGTTCAAAAAGCAACCCGAACGCCTCCTTATCACCGCTTTGCGCCTTGGCGATTATCAAATCTTGTGAATTTTTGAGGTCTTCACTTGCGTGACAGGTCATTGAGATGTCCATATAAATTCGGTTGTTGAATTATGTTACACTCTATTTAGTTCCAATTTTGAAGAAAAGGTTTCAATTATTTTTCTAAAGCTGACAAAATAATCAAATACGAAATCAAAAAGGCAGAAACGCAAATGCAAAGGAGCATGCAAAAACTGTATCTTTTGCATGCTCCTTTGCATTTGCGTTCCTACCTGCGTTTTATAAAAAACTCTCTATTTTTTTAATCTATCAATAAACATTTTCCTGAATTTCGCCACTTTTGGCGCGACAACGGCGGCGCAATACGGTTGCGTCGGGTTGTTTGCGAAATATTCCTGATGATAATATTCCGCCGGATAAAATTTATCGAATTTCGTAACTTCCGTAACAATCGGGTTATCATAAACGCCTTCTGCGGTTACTTCTTTGATGATTTCTTCGGCAATTTGTTTTTGCTCGTCCGAATGATAAAAAATTGCCGAACGATACGAACTGCCGATGTCGTTGCCTTGCCGATTCAAAGTTGTCGGATCGTGAACTGCAAAAAATACGCGCAAAATGTCGGCAAAATCTATTTCTTGCGGGTCAAATTTTATCTGCGTAACTTCGGCGTGTCCTGTAGTTTCCGAACAAACTTCGCGGTAAGTCGGGTTTTCCGTATATCCGCCCGAATATCCCGAAACGACATCTTCCACGCCGCGCAAATCGTCAAAAACCGCTTCGACGCACCAAAAACATCCTGCCCCCAAAGTTGCTATTTCTAAGGTTTTGTTTTCCATAATTTATAAAAATATCTTTGCAAATTTAAATTAAAAAGTGAAAAGTCGAAACGACAAAAAATCATCTTGCGGAAACATTTTTTGTCGTTTTTTCTTTTCACTCTATCTTAAAACAAAAGTTAGATGCTTTTTATTCCGATTCAGTTTTTCTTAATTATTTCCCTACTTACAGAAAGCTCGCGGTCAAAATTGTTCCCGAAGTCGTCCGATTGACGTTTTACTAAAACATCAGGAATTATGCTTTCGTCTTTTTGCAGTTTCAGCGGCGATTGAAAATAGACGGGAATATCAATTTCGATGCGCGAATTCGGCAAACTCAAGAAAAAATAATTTCCGCCATTGATGCCTTGTTTGTTGCCGCCTGTGGTTTGTCCGACGGTTTTGGCGAGCTTGTTTTCTTGAGCATAATTTAGAAATTGAAATGTCGCCGAAGCGTTGCTTGCATCTGAAACTATGTAAGTTTTGCCTTGAAAATTGTTTTCGTAAGGCTCAACCGCCGGATAATTTTCTCTGCCGATAATTTCAAAATATTGCCTGTCAAATTTGCGAAACATATTGCTCGGAACGCCGTTTTGCAATGCAAATTTTAATTCGTCGCTGTATGTATCGAGATTTTTCAGCAAACTGGGTTGGGCTGAAATATTTCTTACTAATCTACGGCTTTCGGCGTAAGGTGCAAGTTTTTCCCGTGTCAAATAGCGTGAAAGTTCAAAACCGATGTCCATACTTCCGCCGCCGTTGCCGCGTAAATCTATGATGAGATTTTTGATATTTTTCGTCCGCAATTCGGCGAAAGCATCGGCTAAAAACTTTTCAAACTTAATCGTTTTCAACCGCCAAGTTATTGAATTATCAATCTTTAAGTAGCCGATAGAATTATCTTGAATTTCAAATTTCCAACCGTCATCGTAAGTCGGAGTCGCGCCGTAACGCTTTGCCATTTCTGCCGTTCTTTCGTTTTTTGTCATTCCCAGGATTTGAAATTTACTTTCCTTTTTCGTCTTAAAATCAACCGCTTCAATTGTATAAATTTCGTCCGTGAAAGAAAAAAATAGCGGAAAATACCAATCAAACAGCGCGTAACTTTCGGCTTCATTACGCGATAAACCGATTGAATTTATGCGATTTTCAAGCGTTGAATTGCCGTCGGCTTTTGTAACGGTCAAAAGTTTTTCGATGATTTTTGAAACTTCTACGCCGTTGATTCTCGTGATTTCACTTCCCAAAGAAATATTTTTCGACGAAGCGTTTGCAGTAATAATAATTTTGCCGTTCACGATTTGGAAATAAAACGGCAGATGATTTCTTTGGTTAAAAAGTCTTTCACGCAGATTTTTATCTTGATTGTAAGGATTTGTATAAGTGTGTCCGCATTTGAGTTTGCTCAAAAATTGCGAAATTAGAATAAAAAAACCGCTTTCCGGCATTTCCCGTTCCAATTTGCTTTCCAATTCGCCGAACTCCTTTTCCAGATTTTGTGGCGTGTTATAACGATAAATTCCCGGATGAATTGTCGTCAAAGTTTTTTTGAAAACTGCAAAATCTTCCTGTAATTTCTGCGGCGAAAGCATAACTTCCATTTGTTTGTTTTCAATAACACGCCGCAAAGTATAAACATTCCGAAACGTCCAAGGCGTTCGCGTTTCCTTCAAAATGGTCAGCGTATCGTTGTTAAAAGTAATCGTTTTGCGAACCGGCTCAATCGTGTTTCCGTCTTGCGTTTTGCCGATTAAAATGATTTTGCCGTCTGCGATTGATTCGATTGAAAATTCTGCGTCGTCTTCAAAAAATTTCTTTGCCGCCACGTCAATTCTTTCTTTTCCGCTTGATTTATAGATCTTCCCGAAATCATCATAAATCGTCAAAACTTCCGCCGAATTCCCGTCTGCCGAAGGCTTGAACGTAATAATTGTGTTCATCGTAACGCGCTTGTTTGAAGTATAATCTGAGTATTCAAGCGTGCCTTGCCATCTGCCTTCGATGGCTTGGAAAAGTGTCTTGCTATCTTGCGTGAAAGCGTTCGCCGTTAAAAAAATTGCTAAAATTGTCGTAAAAATTAATTTGTTCATTTTGTTTTCTTTCGAATATTTGGGCAGAAACACGCACGTTAGTAAGGGTGAAATCACTAGCACACAGACTTCTGCAATACTTCGAAAGTAAATCCGTCCCAAACAAAAATCGCCTCAAATTACAATTTGAAGCGATTTTGTGATGATTTGAGCCGAAAAAGATGAAAAGTTAAACGAGTTGATGATTTTCCGGCATCAACACAACCTCAGCCATCACACCTTCGCCTTGTTGTGTGGCGGCAAAAAATGCGGAATTGGCGGCGGCTTCAACCGTCAGCATTTTATCGCGCTGAACTTTCATTGTGATATTATTCCAAAAATCTGAATCAACGCCGCCGAGATGCATCAATGTGAACCGAATTCCGAAGCGTTTATATTCTTGAGCAAGACACTTGACCATTCCGCTCAAAGCATATTTCGACGCGCAATATGCACTTGCCTGCATCATCGGAGCTTTGCCCAAAATGCCCGGAAAAGCGACTACGCGACCAAATTTTTGCTCTTGCATAATCGGCAACACGGCTTGGAAAACATTAAAAGCCGTTCGCAAATTTGCATTCAAAAGCATATCCAAATCTGTAATTTTTAATTCGCCGAAAGGCTTTAAAATTCCTGCACCCGCGGCGTGAATCAAATAATCTATCGAGCCAAACCGTTTCATTGTTTCACTTACAACCATCTGGACATCGCTTTCGATTTCGGCATCGGCTTCAATCGAAAGAATATTTGTGTAGCCTTTGGTGTTTAATTTGTATTCCAATTCCATCAATTCGGGCTGGTTTCTCGATGTAATGACGACATTGGCTTCGGCTTGAGCAAATAATTCTGCAACCGCTCTACCGATTCCTCTGCTGGCTCCGATTATTAAAACAGTTTTCTTTTCTAAATTCATATTTTTCTAAGTAAGCGGACAGAATTATTTTTAAGATGAAATCACGAAAATACACGAAAGAACACGAAAAGAATCATCCTGTTTCGTGCATTTTTGTGTATTTTCGTGGTTATAATTCATAAGATAATTCTGTCCACTTACTTATCTTTTATAATGTATGCGAATCAAGGATTGAAAATTTCCGACTTTCCGCTTCAATTCGCCAACATAAATTTGTATTCGCTCATTGTTCTCAGCTAGTTTCAAAACAAAAAAATCGCCTCGAATTGAGACGATTTCTTTCCAAAATTAAAACCGGAAAACGAATTACTTCATCGCTTTCAACATCCATTCATTGGTAACGCGTCCAACTTCCGCGTTGTAATTTTGCGTGGCGTATTGGAAAAATTTTCCGGTGGCATAAAGTTCGGCGGTTTGTTTGTAAGATTCGACTTTCGCAAAAATATGTTCGGTTTTCGGCAAAAGCATAAATTCGCCGTTGCCGGGTTTTGATTGATTGACGATTTCAGCGATTGTTACCGCATCGTTTCCGTTTAAGGCTTGCACGTCGAATTCGCCATACATCGCCAACACCTTGCCCGAAACTTTGCTCCATTCTTCCACCAAGTTTTGTTTGCTCATCGTGTAGAAAAATCTCGCGCTTCTGCCAAATGCGCGACCTTGAAAATATTCACCGTCAAACATTCCGGGCGCATCTACAATTTCTTTGAGTGCCGGGTTTTTTCGCATTTCTTCCGCGCTTTTTCCGGCTTCGAGCCATTCATAAAGCATCGGAATCATTCGCCGCGTTTCTTTTTCCGCTTCGAGATGCGTTCCGCCGCCGAGAGTTGATTGAATCCGAAACAGATGAATGAAATATTCAAACCACGAAACAACGCCCGTTCCATAAACAATAATTCCTTTCGGATGTTTCATTTGCGCGATAATCGGCGCAGTCCAACCGCCCATCGAATGCCCGAAAAAGAAAATATTTTCCGTGTCCACAAAATCGTAAGCGAGAAGTTTTTTGTAACCGGCTTTGTTCGTTTCGATTTCTTCGTTGAAATCAATATCGCGGCAATCTTTGGTCGTTTGGCTGTCGCCTAAGTTCGGACGTTCGACGCGAAAAACGACAAATCCGGCTTTTACCCAATCTTCAAAAACCTGTCGTCGCGGGTCTTTTGCGTCGGGCAATTCCTGCGATTGACAGGGCAAACCTTGAATATAAAAAACCGCAGGCATTTTGCCCGTTTTGTTTTTCGGTTTGAAAGTTATCGTCCGCAATTTTCCCAAATTCATTTCTGCGACATCGTAAATGACATCAGCATTTTCGGAAACTTCCTTCGGTTTCCCTTTCGCCATTCCTTTTTTCGTAACTTTCGCGCCGCCTGAAATCAAATTTACTTCAACGGAATTTCCTTCCGTCAAAGATTGCGCCATTGCTACCAATTCGGCAGGCGAATTGATATTTTTTCCGTTTATCGAAAGAATTAAATCGCCGACTTTTACGCCGATTTCGTCAAAAGTTCCCTTCGGCGTAACCGCCGCAACAAGCAAACCTTCGCCCACTTTCAGATTTTTCTCTTTCGCTTTCGCTTCATCAATCGGTTGAGCCGAAACGCCGAGCATCGCTTTGCGCGGAAGCGTCTGAGCGTAAGTGCGAATACAATTCGACAATCCGATTATAACCAAACCTGTGATTGCAAAACCTATTAAGAATTTTTTCATAATGACCTCCAAAGTATAATACGAGTTAAATTTATCAGTCTTGCCTCTTGAAAAATAGGATGAAAGTTGCCCATTAGATTATAATTTTTGAAATTCCTTCGGCAAAAATCCGGTCAAATCTTTGAATGTTTTCGTAAAATGGCTCTGGTCGTAAAAATCACATTGATAAGCGATGTCGGTGAGTGAAAATTTTGAAGATTTTATCATTGTAAACGATTTTTCGATTTTGATTTTGCGCCGATATTCGCCTAGAGTGCATTTGAAAAATCGTGGAAAATATTTGGAAATCGTTTTCGGATGAACATTTGCCGCCAACGCCAAATCATTGAGCGAAATTTCATCATTCCAACGGTCATTGAGCAGTTCGACGATTTTTTTTAACCAATTCGGACAAGTTTTCCCTTTGGCTGGCGATTCGATTAAATTTTGCATCAGCATTTCCATCGAAGTTTCGGAAAATTCATCGTTTATTGCCAATTCCCGATAAATTTTGAGCATTGAAATTTTCGCATCGAAGTTTTTTTCAATTGCCGCTTCGAGCGCAGATTCGATATGCGAATTCTGCTTAAAAAAATCCGTCTGAAATTGCAGAGAAATATATTTGGTCGGAAAAATTTTAGAAATCGTTTGATGTGGTTCGCCCGCACGGAAAAACATCAATTCGCCGCCAAACTGTTCGTTTTCAAAGGTTTTGCGTTTATCAATCACGCCGCCGTTTAAAATAAAGGTCAGATGCGGTTCATCGTGATAATGAAGCAGATCGCTTCTGCCGAGTTCAAAATGCGTGGAAACATAAACGCTCGCCACATCTTTCGGAAGCGTGAAAATTTCGCTCAAATGCTTGCCGCGATTCAAGTTGTAAAATGTCTGATTTGATAATGCCGAATTCATAAAAAAAGACTGGGATTGTTACGCACAATCTCAATCTTTTGTTCACAAAAGGCAGAATTCCTCGCGTAAGTAGTGGCGGGAAAATTTCAAATTTAATTGTGAAATATCGAAAACCCCGAAATCTATAGATCTGAAAGTGTTCCGCCCTTGCTCACGCGCAGGCTTCTGCCTTTTAATCAACTTACACCGACAAATTCTTCCTCTAAAATCAATGATTTCCGAGTCATAAAATCGTGCGTTACAATGCGGTTGCGTCCGGTTTCTTTGGCTTGATATAGTGCTTTGTCAGCGGCTTTGATGAGATCGGCTTCGGTTGTTTCAAATTGCGGAAAAATTGTCGCAACGCCGAGGCTGACGGTTAAATATTCGCTTGTTTTCGATGAAACGTGCGGCAATTTCAGATTTTTGATATTTTCAAAGGCTAATTCGGCAATGTTCAATGCGCCTTCCGCATCTGTGCCGCCCAAGACTATCGCAAATTCTTCGCCGCCGAAACGCGCCACTAAATCCGTCGGACGGTGAATAGTTGTAGCAAGTGCTTCGGCGACTTTTTGCAGACAATCATCGCCCGCCTGATGTCCGTAAGTGTCGTTGTAGAGTTTAAAATGATCAATATCAAGCAAAATCAGCGAAATTTCGGTTTTGAAACGCACGGCACGATGCCATTCATCAGCGAAAAATTTCTCGAAACGCCGGCGGTTGCCGATTTTTGTCAAACCGTCGGAATTAGCGAGATGATGCAATTCGTCATTGGCTTGTTTGAGTGCTTCCGTGCGTGCAGTAACAAGACGAGTGAGTTTTCTTTCACGTGCTTCAAGTTGGTAAACACTGATCTTCCAAGAAATCAAAATCGCAATCGCCACTCCGAGAGCGCACAGCAAAACAAACAATTTAGTTTGATAAAAATACGGCATCATATTGATTTTCATTTCTGCGCCCGTTTCGTTCCAAACACCTTCGCTGTTGGAGGCAATCACGCGAAAATTGTATTTTCCCGGCGGCAAATATGAATAAAAAGCCGTGCGCCGCGTTCCCGCGTCAATCCATTCTTTGTCGTGTCCTTCGAGTTTGTATTTGAATTTTATCTGCTCGGATTTTATGAGGCTGATGCCGGTAAAATTTATTTCGATATTGTGCTGGTAAGGTTCGATTTTGATGCCGTCGGTGAACCCAACCCGTTCGCGTTCGACGGTTACGTCTTCGACAATTACCGTCGGCGACAAAGAACTCGATACTTCGGCTTCTGCATTGACGACGACGACACCTTCCTGCGTCGGAAACCAAAATCTGCCTTCGCTGTCGGTAATTGTCGCAGGTTGTCGTCCGCCGTTACATTCGGTCGATAGCATTCCATCTTCCTTGCCGTAACCGACACTGTTGATTTTCGTGATATGTCCGTCGGCTAAATTGTTTAATTCTTGACGTTTGACTCGATAAATTCCTTGATTCGACGAAATCCAGAAGTTGCCGCGTTTGTCTTCCTGAATCGCAAAAACGCCGTTGTTGTATAGTCCGTTTTGAGCGTTATAATTGGAAAATTTTCCGTCTTTGAAACGACTCATCCCTTCGTCGTAAGTGCCGATCCAAAGTGTGCCTTCGCGGTCCTCATAAATCGTGCGGACGTAATTTCCGGCTAAACCCTCGTTTGTCGTGTAATTCGTGAATTGTTCATTTTCAAAATTGCTCAAACCACCAAAACCGCCGAACCAAAGATTACCTTTCGAGTCTTCAAAAATAAACGTCATAAACTCGTTGGGCAAACCGTCCTTGACCGAATAAGTTTTGATGAGTTTGTAATCTCTGTAAAGTAAAAGTCCTTTGTTCGTCGCCACCCAAACATTGCCGTGGCGGTCTGATTTTATCGCAAAAACGTGATGTCCGTGCGCGTTGTCAAGTTGTTTCGCCTTACCGTTTTCCGCAATAAAAACACTACCGTTCAGCCCAACCCAAACTTTGCCATTTGCGTCTTCAAACAAAGATTGCACGGACATTCGATTTTTCCGCCAAGTCGCATCGAGTTGTAAATCGTTACCAATAGTTTCGATTTCGAGCGTTTCAAATTTGCCGTTTCGGTAAATGCTCAAACCTCTGTTCGTGCCGAGCCAGATATTATCTTTGCTGTCGCGTAAAAGCGGATAAATTTCCGGGTTTTCAATCCCGTCTTTTGTGCCGTAACCGTGAATTACTTCTCTCCGCAAACGGCTCAAACCTTTGTTCCCCGCCATCCAAAATGTGCTTTCGCGGTCACGGAAAAGATATGAAATTGAAGTATTCGGGAGACCGTTTTCTTTGCCCCAAATTGAGATTGCGCCGTCTTTGTATTGGATTAACCCGATGCCACTGCTCGAACCGCCGCCACTCGCAAACCAAACGCTGCCATCGGATTCTTCAATAAACGAATGATAAATCGAATTGGAAATGAAACCTTTGCTTTCGTCAAAATTTTCAGCTTCGCCGTCGCGCAAGCGATGGACGCTGTTCGCTCCAACCCAAAGATTGCCCTTGCTGTCTTCAAAAACATTCGGACGGAACGTGATATTACCCAAATTCAGCGGATAAACCGTCTTTTCAGAACCCTTCATTTCAACCGCTTCGGTTTTCGTAATCGTCCAAGTCGCGCCTGATTTGCTGTTCAAAACAGTTACGCCGTTATATTTTTCCTGTTTTTCGATAAAAACAAACTTTCCGTCGCGCAGGTAATACCAACTTTTTGATTTACGGTCTTCATCTTCGACCAGAAATCGTAATTCGCCCATTTCATCCGGCACCATTTTTTGGATGTAATGACCGGGAACTTCCGTTGAATTAAACGAAGAAAATTCGCCGTTGCGGAAAATCGTCAAAATGCCGTCTTCCATCGTCGTCGCGTAAAGCGTGCCGTCTTTTTCACTGAAAAGTCCGGTGAAACGATTGTTGATAATGCCTTTCGTGTTGCTTTTGTTGAAAACCGTGAACTTTACGCCGTCAAAGCGAACCAAACCGTCAAACGTCGTGAACCACAAATAACCGTCGGGCGTTTGCGTAATCTCGCGCACACCGTTTTGCGGCAAACCGTTATCCGTTGTCCAATTATCAAAGCGGTATTGCCCGAACAAATCGGTGCAAAATGCAAGATAACAAATCAGTAAACTGACGAATAAAAGTTTTGGGGAATTCATTGAAGGGATAAGATCGAACCAGATTTTTGGGGAAGTGGTTCGAGACTGGACGATTTTATGATTATGTAAAAGCCCTCTGAAATATTTGATATTTGAAAGTTGTAAGTTGATAAATGCCCGCAATGAGCGAGGCATTTTTCAATTATTTATTATCAAATATTTCAGAGGGTTTACAGTTATCTCAAGGCTATTCGCTTATTTAGCGATCAAGTGCCGGATCGTTTTGCGTAGCGATTGCGCCTTTTTTGGTAGCGGCGCGGATTTTCCCTTCGGCGGTGGAATAATAAAACGAGCGTGTGCCTTGCTGTTCGGCAATCGGCGTTGCCGTAATTTCACAGCCGCCTGAAGTTAAATCGTTAATTGCAAAACGATAACCATTATGTTCGCCGTCCGCCAAACCTTGATTGATGATTTGGGTTTTGGCTAAATCCTGCAAAGTCGCGCATTTCATCTGTTTGCCGTTAAATTTGCTATCGCCTTGCGCTTCGGCAATCGTGCGAATTGTCGCAATTGCACTGCCTTCGTTTGCCGCACGTCGCGCTGCCAAAAGATTCGGAATCGCAATCGCCGCAATCATCGGCAAAATAAGCAAAACCAACGCACTCGTTACAAGTCCGGCAATCGCAAAGCCTTTGCCACCGTATTCGTTTGGTCGTTTGCTTGCTTTAACCAACGCGACAATCGCTAAAATCAAACCGATCGGCGCAAACACGATGCCGATGAGAATAATCGAGCCGAAAAACGCCAAAATGCCGAAAACCATCGAAGCAATCGCCAACCCGCTTTTCAGATTTTGCGGCTGATATTGCGCTCCGTAATTTGGCTGATAATTGTTGTAAGCGTAATTGTTTTGCGGCTTTCTGTAATTTGTTTGCGGTGCTTGAGAATTTGTTTGCGGCATTTGCCCGACATTTTCACGAAAAGCGAAATCGTGAGCAACCGGCGGCGTAAAACTGTTCTGTTGAGGCAAAAACTCTCCGACGGAAGCCGTTTCGACAACTTTGTTTCCGGCATTCTGAAACACATACCGACAACGCTTGCAATCTGCCGCCGTTATCCAATTCACCAAATTACATTCGGGACATCTGATGGTTTTCATTGATTTGAGTTTCTAGTTTCAAGTTTCCGGTTTCCGGTTAAAAACTAGAAACCTGAAACCTGAAACTTGTTATTACTGAAGTTCAACACTATCGCCCGTGTGAATTTCCTGTGCGGTGCGGACAATAACGGCAGTTGCGGTGCGTTCTTTGACGTTGATGATGACGAGTTCACCAACCACTTTTCTCAAATTATTCGGGCGGTCGGCTTTAGCTTCTTCGATATTTATTACGTCGCCGTCAGCATTTTCACCTTTGCGGCGCGAAGCTCCGTTTGAATATTTTCCGCCTTTGTATTCCGAACTCTGAAAACCTCTGTCGCGGGCGGCAACGATTTCGTCTTGATCGGAAACAAACAAATTCCCTCTGCCGAGCGGACGAAAAATCGTAAAATAATCGCCCACTTTGACATTGTCTTCCTGACCTAAATCAATATAAACAATCTCCTCGCGTGCGGGCATTTCCAGTCCGCCGCGTGCCATCACGATTTTGCCCGTCATTTTACCTGAAGCGTTTGCAAAAACATCCAAAGCCGGACGCTGTTCAACCTTGGGTCTGGTGCGTGGCGGAATCGGCTGAATCAAATCGCCGAGCAAAAAATTGTCGCACGAAACATTGACGCGCACGACCGAAACATCATTTTTTACGCTGATGACTTCAACCGCCCCGACTTCCTGCACATAAACCCCTAAATTTCCTTTTTTAGAAAATTTCGATTTAAATTTCCCGCGCGGGCGCACGACAGCGAACATATCGCCGACATTCACGCCTTTGCTCGCGCCCATTCTGATATAAAGATTGTTGTTTTGCGAATAAATAAACTGTTCTTGTTCATTTTCCGCGCCGACGATTTGATTTCGCGGATTAACTTTTTCCTTTGAAATATAACCGGCGCAATATAAATTATTGCGCGAAACGACTGCCATATCCTTAGTTTGCGGCATAATTACCGTCGGTTTCTGCTGTGCCGAAACCGCGCCCGAAAAAACGGCTAAACCTAAGAAAAATAACCCTAAACTCTTTTTGATAATATTTTGAAAACTCACGCGCTTGTTCTCCTTCACTCTTTTTTGATTAATTTTTTTCGACTGTTTGAAGTGTTCTTTTTGAAGATAGCTGAAAAGTTCAACTATTATTAATACATTGCTAATGATTATCTGTTTTTCAGAAAAATCTGAGGACAATATAAATTCCGCCCTAAATATTGCGGACAATTATTATCCTAACCTTTTAGTTAAACAATCGTCAACAATTATTTTAACGTTAAACCAAGCAGAAACCTGCATGTGAGCAAGGGTGAAAACCAACGCATTTTTACCCTTGCTCACACGCAGGTTTCTGCCTCGCTAAGTTTTTTTTGCTATAATTAATCTATGAAATTCCTACACATTTCCGATGTGCATCTGGGCTGCACACGCTATCAATTAAACGAATCGCCGCGCGATTTTTTTGATGCGTGGATTGATGTTTTGCAGAAATATGCGATTGAAGAAAAGGTTGATTTTGTAATAATGGCAGGCGATTTTTTTCATAAACGTAACGTGCCACCTGAAACGATGAACTACGCTTTTGCAGGCTTGAGTTTGTTGAAAGACGCAGAAATTCCGATAATTTCAATCGAAGGAAACCACGACCAAAAACACAACGACAGCGAATATTCTTGGCTTCGTTCTT
>CALMEH010000451.1 GCA_937863115.1 uncultured Acidobacteriota bacterium | reverse complement strand
CACGCGACCGAGCATTTTGGCGCAAACTCCAGCCGCAAACGGACCATTTTCACCTGAAAAAGGCAGACAATTTGAAGCCGGAGTGAAGTTTGAACTACTCAAAAGCAAGTTGTTTATTACTTCGGCTATTTACCAAATTGATAAAACAGATGTATTAAGAGCCGACCCGCTTTTCGGTCCGAGCGGAACAAATTTCAACGCGCTTTTAGTTGTCGGAGCGGTTCGCAATCGCGGTTTTGACATTGACGCAAACGGAGCAATTACACGCCGCTGGAACTTTTCTTTTAATTATTCGCATATAAATTCACGAATTACGAAAGACAATACTGCTTCGGTAGTCGGAAAGTCTTTGCCTAACGTTCCGGTAAATACGGTCGGATTTTTTACGCGCTATGATTTGACGAGTGAAATCGGTATCGGCATCGGGGGCGAATTTGTCGGAGATAGAATTGAGCCGTTTGCAAACCTGAAATCTCCGTCTTACAAAACTTTCGATTTAAGTTATTACCATACATTTTTAAAGCGTTTTCGGCTTAATCTGAAAATGGAAAATGTCGGTAACGAAGTTTATTCGCTCAGTTCGCTGTTCAATCCACGAGCGGGTAATTTCCCCGGTCAACCACGCACATTTTCAGCGAGTTTGACGATTTTATCGTTTGTGAAGAAGTAGGATTAACAATCAAATAGGAACATAGAAAACATAAGTTTTAATACTTTCTATGTTTTCTATGTTCCTATTTGGTAAAAAAAAAATATGAATGTTTCAAATATTAAACGTATTGTCAGTCAGGAATGGCGTAACGATTTTCGCACGAAAACGATATATTTGTCGGCGATTGTTTTGGGCTTAACTCTATTGACTGCATTGTTTGTCAGTTGGCAAAACGCTAAAACTCTCAATGCTGAAAGGCAAAAATATCAAGAGATTGTGCAGCAAAATTGGCTCGAACAACCTGACAGACACCCGCATCGTTCGGCGCATTACGGTTATTTGGCGTTTCGACCAAAATCGAGCTTGAGTTTTTTTGATTCAGGCGTTGACAGTTTTGCCGGGACCTCGGTTTTTCTCGAAGCTCACAAACAAAATACTGTCAATTTCAGCGAAGCGCGTCATTCAAACGGTTTGTTGCGATTCGGCGAATTGAATCTGGCATTAATTTTTCAAATGCTCGTGCCGCTTTTAATTTTCTTTCTTGGTTTTGCGGCGATTTCGGGCGAGCGTGAAAGCGGAATTTTACGTCTGATTCTTTCTCAAGGCGTTGCTTGGCGTGAAATTTTAATCGGCAAAACGGTGGGGATTTTGGCGATAATTTTTGCTTTATTGACACCACTTTTGTTGATTTCGCTGGTTTTATGGCTGGTTTTGAATAATTTTCAAATTAATGCGGATTCCTTGATAAGGCTATTGTTGTTGCTACTCGGTTACGGAATTTATTTTATCGTCTGCGCGGCAATTGCGATAGTCGTTTCTTCGCTAACAAAAACTTCGCGTAATTCACTTTTGACACTGATTGTAATTTGGATTGCAATTTGGATTGTGATGCCGCGGGCGATGCAAAATCTCGGTGCAAGTGTTTATCCAACGCCCTCAAAATCACAGTTTGACAAACTTTTGGAAACCGATTTAGCCAAAGAAGGCGATAGCCATAACCCAAACGATGCGAATTTTGCTAAGTTGAAAGAAGAAGTTTTGAGCAAATATAACGTCAAAGATGTCAAGGATTTACCGTTTAATTACGGCGGTTTTGTAATGAGTCAAGCAGAAGACATCAGTTCGGGAATTTTCCGCAAACATTACGGCGGACTTCTTGAAAAATTCAAATTGCAAAATCGTGTCGCAGAAATCGCCGGATTATTGAATCCCTATTTGGCAATTCGTGAATTTTCGATGGCGGGCGCAGGTTCGGACTTTACAGTTTACGAAAATTTTAGTTGGCAAGCAGAAGAGTTTCGCTTCAATATGATTCAAAAATTAAATGATTTTCACGCTCACGAAATCAAGACGGAAAACGACCGTATCCAAAAAATTAGCCGTGATAATTGGGGATATTTTCCGAAATTTGAATATCGTGAACCCACCATTTTTGAAACGTTTGAAAAACAAAGTTTAGCGTTTTTGATAATTCCTATTTGGTTAATTGTAGCAGTTTCGGTTATTTGGATTTTACCAAATAAGGTAGAAAATTAAATGGATTTAGCAACATTTCTAAAACTCGAATTAAAAAATTTTCTCGGCAGAAAAGCCGTTTTAGCAACTGTTGTTTGTCTATTGCTGGCAGGCGTTTGCTGAATAACCAAGCAGAAATTATCACGCAAGTTCCGAAGTTTCAAGCCGAGCATTTCGACAAACAACTCGAATTAAACAAAGACGATTTAGGCAATGCGCTTTATTATTTGCAACATTCAACGATTCACGAACCCTCAAGTTGGGCGGCTTTTTCTATCGGACAGCGCGACGTAAATCCCTTTATTGTCAAGGTTTCAATGCTCACTCTGGAAGGTCAGCTTTATGATTCTGAAATGTCGAATCCCAAAAATCTACTTTACGGTAATTTCGATTTGGCGTTTGTCTTTGTCTTTCTTTTTCCGCTTTTGATAATTGCTTTTTGCCACAACTTGATTTCCGCCGAACAGGAAAGCGGTGTGTGGAATCTGCTTCGCTCGCAACCTGTTTCGGTCAGAAAGATTATCGGTTGGCGATTGCTCATTCGTTTCGTAACTGTTCTGTTGATGTCGTTTGGGCTGATTGCGGCGAGTTGTTTTTATCACGCTAGTGCATTTGACATACGTTTTTCCTACGCCCTTCTGATTGCGTTGGTTTATCTTGGATTTTGGTTCGCTCTGACAGCTTTTGTCATCTCGCTGGAAAAATCTTCGATCTTCAACGCCCTTTCACTTTTAGGCGTTTGGATTTTTTTGACAATTCTCGCTCCTGCATTGTTAAACCTTGCAATTTCAACGGCTTTGCCCGTGTCCGAATCATTTGAATTAACCATCAAACAACGCGAAGGTTATCACCAAAAATGGGACAAACCAAAAGCCGTAACCATGCAATTATTTTATGAAAAATATCCGCAATATCGAGATTTCCCGATTCCCGAAGATAAATTTTCGTGGGGCTGGTATTACGCGGCACAATATATGGGCGATTTGGAATCAAGCGACGCGACGGCAAATTATCTAAAAAAACTCGAATTACGCGATTCTTGGACGAACCAAGCGGCTTTGTTGTTGCCAACCGTTAATACTCAAATGTCCTTTAACCGTCTGAGCCAAAACGATTTACAAGGTCATCTGGATTATTTGGCATCAGTCAGACAATTTCACACAAAACTGCGCGAACATTTTTATCCGTTCATTTTTCACAACGCCAAAACAGAAGAAGTAGATTGGAAAAAACTTCCCCAACACGAATTTAAGGACGAAAAGCAAAAGGCAAAATTACCGCAAACCGTTTTCGGCGTTTTGGCTTTTGCTTTTCTTTTTGGCTTCGCGGCTTGGAGAAATTTAAGAAATCTTTTAAGTTAAAATTGTTCAGATTAGCAATTTTGATATTGGTCTCTTTGATTTGCTTAAGCGTTTAACAAGGAAAATCTCTACGTTGCCTTTCACGCTTTCGATTGCATACCAAGCGCAATTCGTGCGCCGATTTCCAAACGCGATTCAATTTCTAGTGATGATTTTGAAATCGGCATGGGCGTAAATTTTAATCCGTTGCGCCCCGAAATTGGCAAAAAGTTCAACAACAAACTGACTTTTACATTGCGCCCTTTTTCGCAATTAAACTCCGAATTTATCTAGTTCAAAAGCAATCTGCGAAGCCAAACGGTTGACGAAAGTTTGTTCAACCAAGACATTTTGCGAAACCGCACAGTTTACCAATTCAATTGTTTCAATTCGGTGCGCTCAATTATCGAATACGACACCGCTGCCCGGCGTTTGGGGCTGAGTTTTCTTTACGGCTACACGCCGAGTCCGAATAAATCGTTTTTTGTCGGTTACGGCGATTTGCTTTCTAACGGAATCGAGCCTTTGAGCGGGCAGCAACAGCCCGGATTGTTTCGTCAAAGCCGCACTCTGTTTATTAAAGGTTCTTACAATTTTAGATTTTGATGAAAATATGATTACTAAAATCGCAACTTCAAATATCGCGTTGCGATTACAGGAGTTTAGATGTGTCTTTTAAGGCGCGGAAAGTAATAAAAGCAGAGCCGACGACTCTGC
>CALMEH010000450.1 GCA_937863115.1 uncultured Acidobacteriota bacterium | reverse complement strand
CGCTTTTACGCCTATCTCGCAGTGCTCGGTCCCGGAATTATCGCCGCCAACGCGGGCAACGATGCCAGCGGTATTGCAACTTATTCAACTGTCGGGGCAGGTTACGGTTATACACTTCTTTGGGTTTTTTTGCCAATGATGATTTCGCTTATCGTTGTCCAAGAAATGTGCGTCCGAATGGGTGTGGTTACTGGACAAGGTTTGGCGGATTTGATTCGTGAACAATTCGGTGTGCGTTGGACTGCTCTTGTGATGTTTGCGCTTTTGATTGCAAATACCGGCGTGATTATTTCCGAATTTGTCGGCATCGCTCAGGCTTCCGAACTTTTTGGAATTCCCAGATATTTCACCGTTCCGCTCGCCGCCGCGTTGATTTGGTGGTTGGTCGTCAAAGGCACACAAAAGCGCGTAGAGCAAGTTTTTTTGGCAATGTCGCTCGTCTTTTTCGGTTATGTGATTTCGGCTTTTTTGGCAAAACCTGTTTGGTCGGATGTCGGTAGAGAAATAATCAATCCGAGTTTTCAGTTTGATTATGCTTATCTTTTTACCGTTATGGCACTTATCGGCACAACGATAACTCCGTTTATGCAGGTTTATGTGCAATCGTCAGTCGTTGAAAAAGGAATGGACGAAGAAGATTTGCCGCTTGCGAGAACCGATGTCATCGTCGGAACAACTTTTGCTTGTTTGATTGCCGCATTTATCGTGATTTCAACCGCCGCGACACTTCATGTTCAAGGCATTTACGAAATTGACTCCGCCGCGACCGCCGCTAATGCGCTCGCGCCCGTTGCCGGAGTTTATGCAAAATATCTTTTCGGAATCGGACTTTTCGGTGCGGCGATGCTGGCAATGGGCGTTTTGCCGCTGGCAACTGCTTATTCAATCAGCGAAGCCTTAGGATTTGAAAAAGGTCTTTCGAGAAGTTTCCGCGAAGCTCCAATTTTTCTTGGTGTTTTTTCGGCATTAATTGTTGTCGGGTTATTGGTTGCACTGATTCCGGGCATTCCGCAAATCAAACTCCTTCTCGTAACCCAATCAATAAACGGTATTTTGCTTCCGTTTATTCTCGTAACCATCGTTTTGCTCTCATCAAACCGCGAGATTATGGGAAAATATGCCAACAATATTTTCTTCAAAATCTTTGCGTGGCTTATCACGATTATCATCTCTGCCCTCTCGCTGATGTTGATTGGAAAGACAATTATTGATATGTTCTAAAGTGAAAAAGTGAAAAAGTGAAAAAAGCTGAAAAATTGAATGCCATCATTCAATTTGCTTTTTCACTTTTACCCTTTTCCCTTTTTTCTCTTTTAAATTTATGCCTGTTTCCGATTTACGCAAAAAAACCGTCTTTTTTCTGCTTTCGACAGCAATTATCACGCTTACACTGCTGATTATTCCAAGCGACACAACCATCGAAACATATTTGATGGATTATTTTGGCGTAAAAGTAGTTAAGGAAGTCCAACAAAGCAGCAGCCCCGCGAACACAAATACTGCTACTCCTGAAAATACGCCGCAATCGAAAATCGTCAGAAACGACGGTATGATGGCTTCGCAGTTTTCCGAAACGCTGATATTTTTGCTCCTCAATTTGATTCATATTTTCAAAGTCATTTTGGGAATGGCACTCGTGATTATCACCGTCCGATACATAAATTTTTTAATTTTTAACGTCGTTATCCGCAACGCTTCACAGAATGAAATCGCTTCACTCGTTCGCACGATTTTATCGGTGATTATCTGCATTGTCGCGTTTTTTATAATTTTTCAATCGCAATATCCAAGTGTCCAGCTTGCGCCGCTTTTTACGGGTTCGACGATTTTGGGAATTGTTGTCGGTTTGGCTTTGCAAGATACGTTGGGCAATCTGTTTGCCGGAATTGCTTTGCAAGCCGATCAGCCGTTTCAGGTCGGCGATGTTATCAATGTTCAAAAGAATAGTTATGTCGGCGTAGTCGAGAGCGTTTCATGGCGCGGTGTGAAGGTTCGGACGTTTCAAAATAAAATCGTTGTTATCAGCAATTCGAGTTTGGGCAAGGAATATATCGAAGTTGCGCCGCGTGATAATCTCAATGCGCGATTGGTTTTCTTCAACACGCTTTACGCCAATTCCCCGGCGAAAACCGCGCACGTTATCCGCGAAGCCGTGCGCCAATGCGAAAATGTTTCGGCGAAACTTCGTCCGATTGTCCGCATCAGAAATTTGGGTGACAACGGCATTGATTGGGAAATTAAATATTGGCTCGATGATTACACGAAATTTAACGACACGGACGCACTGATTCGGGAGCGCGTCTGGTATACATTTCAACGTGAACAGCTCGAATTTGCTTACCCGACGCGCACGATTCACATTGAAACAAAACCGCAAGAATCTGCATTTATCGAACCTGATTCGGAAATTATTGATTTAATCAGCGGCATTCCTTTGTTTGAACCTCTGACCGATGAAGAAATGGAAAAAATCGCCGGATCGAGTAGCTTGCGGGTTTTTGCACCAAAGGAAAAAATCGTCCGTCGCGGACAGAAAGGCAATTCGATGTTTATCGTCAATCGCGGTTCTGTAACTGTTCAAATCCGCGAAAAAAACAAAATCAAACCGATTAGAACGCTCAAAGCCGGCGAATTTTTCGGGGAAATGGCTTTGTTCACAGGCGAACCGCGCTCTGCAACCGTTGTGGCAGACGAAGAAGCCGAAGTTTTGGAAATCAAACATCATTGCTTAAAACCGATTATCGAAAAAAATCCCGAATTGGTTGAAAGTTTCGGCGAAATCATCGAACGCCGCCGCGCCGCGCTCAACCAAATCAATGAACCGTCCGAAATCACCGAAGCCGATAAATCCGGTGTTTTCTTACAAATAAGAAAGTTTTTCGGATTGCGAAAATAATCGGAACGCGGACGGCTCGTCCGCCCGTTCGCCCGAATCATAAAAAACGGCAAAGCCATAATTAAAGTCAACTTTTGAGTATTTGTTCGCGATTGTTTTCCCTTCTTATGAACCTGTGGACGAGCCGTCCGTGCTTCAAGCAAAAAAAAGCGCGAATCAAAATTGATTCGCGCTTTTGAAAATTTTGATTTATTTTTAGTAAATCGTAAAAGTAAATGCCACTTGCTTCGTAACCGCATATGGCTGACCGTTTCTTGTTGCGGGTTGGAAAGTCATCCGTTTCGCTGCCGAAATTGCTTGCTCGGTCAAACCGTAAGGCAACTGGCTTACCGGCGTAACTGCACCGATTGTGCCGTTGGCATTAAATGTAACGCGCAATGTAACCGTTCCTTGAACATTGTTCTGACGCGCCGCATCCGTATAGTTCGGACGCGGTTTTGAAGTGATGCTCAATGCTTTCGTTTCACCAACAGGCTGTGTTTTTTTCGTTACTGTTGGGATTTTAGGATCATCGTCATCGCCTAAATTATTTCCAACATCATCGCCGATGCCTTCGCCATTTCCGTTTCCTGATCCTTTACCTCTGCCATTTCCTTTACCGCTGCCGACACCGTTGCCGAAGCCTGTGCCAAAACCTTTGCCGACACCGCCACCTTTTCCGCTTCCGGCAGAAGTTCCGTCTGCGGTGCCGCCTCCGACTTGTTGCCCGTCGTCTTCTTGATTAACCTTACTTTGAATCGTGTTATTCAGCTTTATATCACTGTTAAAACGCGGCGCAATCATAATTCTATTTTCGATGTCGGAATGTGTTGGCGTTCTGCCGCGCGACATTTCTTCTTCGTTTTCGTTACCGCCGCCGCCGCCGCCGCCGCCTTTCTTACCTTTTTTGAGTTCGACTTCTTCCATTTGAGTTGGATCGTCGTCGGTCAGCATACTGTAAAAAATATCATTTTCCCCGATGTCGGGAATTCCTAAACCGTTTAACCAAACGGCTGCAGCCCAAACGCCTATTACAGAAAGAAATGCCAACGCCATCAACCCCAGCAAAAACGGTGCAAACCAATTATTAGGTTTTCCGGATACGACCGTAACGTGATAATCGCTGTCAATTTCATTCGTTTCGCTCACAGCCTTTTTCGTCGAATAATTAATCTTTTTCGCCGCAAAAGTTTGCTCGTGAAAACCGTTCGATTCGACTTTCGGAATTGTCGAAACCTCAGTTTCAATTACGGGCGTTTCTTCTTCGCGTGTGTCCACCGCGTCGAGTTCTAAAATATCATCGCCGGAGAAATCTACCGTTTCGGGGATGACCGCAACAGGTGCAGACGAAAGATTTGAAACTGCGGTTTCATTCTTTGGAGTAGAAACCACCGTATTTTCGGCTTTGGCAATCGGATTCATTTCAAAAACTTCTAATTGCCCGCCACAATTCGGGCAAAACCCGAATCTTTCGGCAAAACCTTCTTCACAATCCGAACAATATTTTACTAACTTTCCCATCTTCTTTTTTGCCTCACAAATTTTTCAGGCTTTTTTTTCAAAAAACCTGAGTAAAACTTCCTTAATTATAACGCGATTTTCGCAGATGTTAAGCGATTCCGAAGGATTTTCTTCAAATTTTACCTTTCGGAAACATTTTTTTGATGTTTCAACGGTTTGACGAGATGCCTGAGGCATCTTAAAATTTTTATTCCGCAAGGCACTCGCATTGCTCGTGATTACAAATTAAAGATTACAAATTACAAATTTTTCTGTAACCTGTAGTTTGTAAGCTGTTAAACACACGGCGAGATGCGACAACTTTCTGCGGACAATTTGCAACTAAAATAACGGTTCAAAATTACTTATCCGCTAAATTATACGATGAATTTTAAGATTTATTCCAAAAAAATTACGACTTTTGCATTATTTTTAGTTTTTTCCGCCCTTTACGCCTCGGCGCAAACGATGAATTTTGCCGCACCGCGTGAAGATAAATTGCTCAATGGTTTGCAAACTTACGTCTGGACGGACGCAAAAGCTGAAAAAGTTACGGTCAAACTTCGCATCAATAGTGGTGCATCCTTCGATTTGCTGGGCAAAGAAGGGACGATGGCACTTTTGAGCGAAATTATTTTTCCCAGCGATGCGGGGCGGGCGTTTTTCACTGAAGATTTGAACGGAAGTTTTGAAGTCGTGAGCAATTACGATTACATTCAAATTAATCTTTCGGGCGAGAACGATAAAATTCTCGAAATACTGGAAACACTTGCGGGCGCAGTGCAAAATGTTCCGATTGATAAAAATACGACCGCCGCCGTAAAAACAACTCAACTTGCAAAATTGCAGGAACTCGAAAAAAATCCGTCATATATCGCCGATCTCGCCGTTCGAAAAAGACTTTTGGGAAACTTTCCTTACGGCAGATCCGCTTTAGGCACAACCGAAACCGTTGGCAAGATTGATTTTGCCGATATTTTGCTTGCCAAACAAAGGTATCTGACTTCGGACAACGCAACTCTTGCCGTTTCCGGCAATGCCAAACCCGAATTCGTTTTCCGCGTTGTCAAACGATTTTTCGGCGGTTGGTTAAAAGCCGACAAGAAAATCCCTTCAACTTTTGCATCGCCCGAATCGGCTGATACAAAATCGTTTTTAACAAAAGTCGAAACCGAAAACACGAGCGAATTGCGCTACGCATTTCGCGGATTGGCGCGAAACAATAAAGATTTTGCCGCCGCACAAATTTTGACGGGCATTCTGCAAAACCGTCTGAATCAGACCGGAAAAGTCAGGCACGAAACGCACTTTTTGCCCGGAATCGTCATTTTTGAGTTACCTAAATGGAACGTGGGAAAAATCGAAATCGTTGAAAATAATATGACTTTGCCCGCGAATACTTTTACATTTGTTAGCGATTTGCTCAAAGAAAATGCAACACAAGCCGAATTTGATAATGCCAAAAGCGATTTTTTAACTGAATTTAATAAGCAAAACTCAATGGATTTTTGGATGGATTTGACAACTTATAAATTATCTACTGTGAAAGACGAAGTTCAAAAATCCACTTCTGCAACACTCACCGATTCTCTAAGAGTTCTGGAAACTTGGCGCAAAGAAGCCGTTACGACAAGTTTGGTCATTACCGAACCGAAATAAAAACAATAAGCAGGAAGCAGTAAAAAGTAAGCAGTTTTGTTTTTGAAAAGTATTACACTTACAATATAACTGCTAACTGCTTACTGCTAACTGAATTTTATGTCAAAAACTCGAACTGCCGATGAATTGAAACACGCCAAAGCCGTGCGCGAAATGTTTTCGGGCATTGCCGGAAAATATGATTTTCTCAATCATCTGCTTTCTGCAAACATAGATAAACGCTGGCGCAAACTCGTTTCAAAAAGATTAACCGGCGTTTTGCAAAATCCGAATGCGAAAGTTTTAGATGTGGCTTGCGGCACGGGCGATTTGGCGGTTGAACTCAAAAAAAACGCAAATGCAAAAATTATCGGCACGGATTTTTGCCGTCCGATGCTTGAAATCGCGCATAAAAAAGACGTTTCAATTCCATTTATCGAAGCCGACGGAATGAATCTTTCGTTTGAAGAAAAAACCTTCGATGCCGTAACAATCGCCTTCGGATTGCGAAATTTTTCAAATTGGAAAGACGGACTTGTTGAACTTCATCGAATCTTAAAACCGCAAGGAAAACTCGTTATTTTAGAATTTTCTTCGCCCGTTTTACCGGGTTTTCGGCAGACTTTTCAATTTTATTTTTCTCACGTTTTACCCAGAATCGGCGGCGCAGTCAGCGGTTCGCGTGGCGCGTATGAATATTTACCAGATTCGGTTTCAAAATTTCCCGATCAAAAGAATCTCGCTTCGATGATGCGCGAAATCGGCTTTTCTGATGTAGAATACAAAAATCTAACGGGCGGAATCGCCGCCATTCATTCGGGTATAAGAAACTGTTAAGAATTATTTATCCACAGAAAAACAGGATAAACCCAGATTTTTTTCTGATTTTATCCGAGTTCATCCTGTTTATCGTGGATAAAAAATAAATGATGAAATACAAACTTCTAAATTTCGCCAAACAAGTCGGATTAATGCTTTTGGTAGTTTGGACGGTGGTTTCAATCGTAACTTTTATGATTGAAATTTTGCCCGGCGATCGGGCGGTTTCCGCACTCGGCGAAAATGCTACGCCGGTGCAATTAGCGAATTTCCGCCGCGTTCACGGACTCGATAAACCGGCGTTTTTTCTTTCATATTCAAATGCTGAGGGGTTTAAATGGAACGGCGGAGACAATCGTTATGCAAATTATTGGAAAGGTATTTTAAAAGGCGATTTAGGAAAATCTTTTAAGGGTGAAAGACCTGTTTCGGGAATGATTTTAGAGCGTTATCCGGCAACTATAAAACTAGCTGTTGCCGCGCTGTTAGTAGCGGTTGCTATTGCTATTCCGCTCGGGGTTTTGGCGGGAACGAATAAAAATAATTTTGTTGACAATTTAGCTTCGTTTTTTGCGCTTTTGGGTATCAGTTTGCCGACATTTGTGGTCGGACCTTTTTTGGTTTACCTTTTTGCCGTTCAATTTCGGATTTTCAGCCCGACGGGAAGCGCAAACCCTGAAGACATTGTGCTTCCGGCGATAACTTTGGGGGCGGCACTTTCAGCGATTTTAACGCGAATGGTGCGTTCAAGCGTTATCGAAGAACTAGGCGAAGATTATGTTAGAACAGCGCGTGCAAAAGGTTTGAGCGAAAGAAAAGTAGTTTATAAGCACGTTTTGAAAAACGGTTTGATTCCGGTTGTAACGATTCTCGGTTTGCAATTAGGCGTTTTACTTGCCGGCGCAATCATTACCGAAAAAATCTTCGGTTGGCAAGGTTTGGGCTTATTACTCCTCGATGAAGGCATTCGCAAAGATGATTATCGTTTGATTCAAGGCTGTGTTCTCGTGATTTCGATTACATTTATTCTAGCAAACTCTTTAACAGATTTGGTTTATCGTTGGCTTGATCCTCGAATTAGACTCTCGTAATTTGGAATTGTAGATTGCGGATTTTTTCAAATCTAAATCCAAAATCCAAAATTTAGATGAATCGTTTAACTTACATCGTATTGATTCTGACGGCGATTTTCGCGCCGTGGATTGCGACACACGATGTTACCGCTCAGAATTTGATTATGCGCTATTCTGCGCCGACAGCTGAACATTGGTTTGGCACGGATTCGCTTGGGCGCGATGTTTTTTCGCGTCTTGTTTTCGGAGCGCGAATTTCGCTCGAAGTCGGCATTATAGTTGTCGCTGTTTCTTCCTTTATTGGCACTATCATTGGCTCAATTGCCGGGTTTTACGGCGGATTCGTTGATAAATTTCTTTCGGGTTATCTGTTTAATGTTTTTCTGGCTTTTCCCGGTTTGCTTTTGGCGATTGCACTGGTTGCATTTTTAGGCGCAGGTTTGAACATATTGATTTTCGCGCTGTGTGTCATCGGTTGGGTCGGTTATGCGCGTGTGATGCGCGGGCAAGTTTTGAAGGTTCGTGAATATGATTTCGTGCAAGCCGCAAGAGCTTTGGGCGCAAGCAATATGCGGATTTTGTTCACGCATATTTTGCCGAATGCGATTCAGCCTTTGATTGTTCAAGCAAGTTTGGGAATGGCAGGCGCGGTTCTTTCGGAAGCGTCTTTGTCTTTTTTGGGATTGGGAATTCCGGCACCCGCGCCTTCGTGGGGAACAATGCTCGAAGAAGCCCGTGGTTTGGACACACTTTACAGCGCACCGCACGTTTTCTTTTTTCCGGCGATTGCGATTGCGCTAACGGTTTTGGCTTTTAATTTTATCGGCGACGGTTTGCGTGAATATCTTGATCCGAAACAACGAAAACGATAAATGCAGAAACACACACGAAGTAAGTGTGCCAGCGTCTTGGCACACTTACTTCGTGTGTGTTTCTGCAAGATATTAAATTACATCAACATTCGATATGCCAATAATAGCAAAACCGCGCCGAGAATTGAAACAATCCAACCTGCCGCATAATTTTCGTTTTTCCAAATCGCTTTACCGATAAAAGTTCCGATAAGCGAACCTCCCATTCCGATTAAAGCTGTAATTAACCAACCGAGCGCACCGGCGGCAATCGCTTCTTTACCCGGAATTAACAGACGCGCCAAAGCACCTATAATCAAACCAACGATTAACTGACCAATTATATGTAACATAAATCTAATGCTCCTTATCTGAAAGATTCAATTTACAATACACCTATTTCTACAAAAATTACAATTTAGATTTTTGAAAAATCATTTTTTTTAATTAAAGCAGATTCGGATTGAATGTAAGGGAGACTGTTAGTCTGCCTCGCCGTCAGCGAAGCGCAACGGCGGAACAGGCTAACAGCCTGTTCTACATTTTTATCGTAAATCTACTTTAAATTGCCGTTTTTCTTTGCGCGAATAATTTCAGCAAACCGTTTATTGCCAAATGCAAAACCATATATGCAACAATGGCAATAATTATCGGTAGTGCAAGTGTGAAATCTTCTTTTGAAGGACTCGGCACGATTCCGGCAAAAGGCGCGTAGAAAATTCCCGTTACCGATTTAATAAATTTGACAAATCCCGCGCTTTCACGCGCTGCAAAAAGTTCGAGCAAAAGCCTTATCGCCAACGCACCGTAAATCAAAAAAAATGTATAATCAACAAATTGCGAAATCCGCGCCATAAATCTTCCGCGTTCTACTTCGCGGTCGGTTGCGGCGATTTCGCTAATCGCTTTTTGTCGCATTCCCATTGCTAAATCCTGCGTTTGCGCGGTTTCGGAAACGGTCGGACGGTCGGTGTAAGCAGAAATTTCTCCGCCGACATCGGCTTTGACGTTCGATTTTATCGCTTCGTAATTTTCCGCACGTTGGGCTTCTTCAATTTCTAGTTTGTTATCAACCATTTGATTTTTCCTTCAATTTTGTTTTGATTTCTTCGCGTCTCTGCGGTGTTTCGTTGCTGTCTGTGCTTCCGGCAATGTCGCGGTCGTCTGCGGCTTCATCATTTTTGCCGTGGCGCAGCATTTCACGTTGAATTTCGTCTGCTTCTTTTCCGCTTGCTTGTTCACCGATTTCGTCGGTTGTCAATGTTTTTAATTTTTCTTTGTTCATTTTTTTGTCGGAACAGTTTGCCAAAACAAACCGTTCCGACTTCCCCCTTGTTCATTTGAGATTTTACAATCCCAAAACTTTACAAAGATTTACCGATTTGAACTCAAATTATTCGGAGCGGTTGCCGTAATTCTGAATTCGCTTCCGCTGTCGAGTTCAACATCGTCTTTGCCTTGAATCAAAACCGTTCCCGCGCCCGCGCCACCGCCGATGACTGCCCCGATTGCTGCGCCTTTTCCGCCTCCCGCGATTGCACCGATAATTGCGCCTATGCCTGCGCCGATTGCGCCGCGTTTAACGGTTTTGCTTGTTTGATTATTGTCGCGCACCGAACCTTCGTTGTTGACCGTAACATTTTCGCCATTGGCATTCTTTACTCCGTCAACGATTCCGGCAAAACGGTAAGTTTGCCCCGTTCTCAAACGAATCGTATCGAATTCGAGGGATACATTGGCACGTCCCGAAACTCTTCCCGAACGCTCGGCTTTGGTTACACGCCCTTCGATAATCGCGCCGTCATATTGCGAAGGCGAAGTTACGCGCATTCTAAAACGGTCGCCGTCTTGACTGACTTTTGTCGAAATAATATTTTCCAAAACCGCTGTTAATTGCGTGTTATTCGGAATTACAAATTGATCGTAGGAATTATTATTGCCGACGTTATTGTCATAATTCATTTGCGACCATTGTGCCGTCGGGCTGATTTTGTCATAAACGCTCGTAACCGTTACGGTTTCGTTGCGATTTTCGAGATAAACGCGGCGCATAACCTTCATTTGACCATTGCTCATCGGCATAAACGAAACATAAAAATCGTTCATTCGGTCGCCTTCGTAGTTAATCATCACGCCGTTATCGCTTGTCGTATTCGTTGTAATTTTTACGTTTCGTCCGTTTTCATTGGTTTCGGTGCGCGAAATGCCGTCCGCCGCAAAACTGATTTGTTGCGAAAGATCAGAACCGATTGTAAATTGTTGCCCGCTTCTTTCAATCGCCAACATATTCGGCGGCGTTAAACGTCGTTCGAGATTTTGACGCACACGGTCGCGTTGATTTCCAGAATAATATCGGTTCACGGAATTGCCGACAACCGTCGAAACATTGTCGCTCAAACTTGCGTTCAAACGATAAGTTCCGTTCAAATCCATTCTCGAATTTTGATTGTTATTCGTCGGCAAAGTGTTCCAATTCCAACTGACACTATAATAGTTTGCAAGCGTATTCAAATCGTTTCGCAACGTCTGCCAATCTCTCTGCGCCGCCGTGTTCAAACGATTGTTTCGCATAAATCTTTCGATATATGACGCTCTCGACAAAAGATCGGAAACATCCGTGCCGACTGATGAACGCGAATCGAATTTGCGTTTTAATTCGTCGGTTTGATTTTCAAAATCGCTGATAAATTGTGCGATATTATCTTCCGTATTCGTATTATTCAAACGGCTTCGGTCAAGCGCACGTTCGAGCGAACGGCGATATTTATCCGTATTTGTTTCGATGCGGCTCAAAAGCGTCTTCACCGAAGCATCAGTAACGCGGTAAGGTCTGGTGTTGGAGTTGTAATCGTTATTCACCGTTGAATTCCAATTCCAACTCACGTTGTAATATCGCGCCAAAGTATTTATATCGTTTCGCAAAGCCGTCCAATTCGTCTGAACTTTGTTGGTCAAACGATTGTTCGCCATAAATTGATTAATGTTCGCCGCCCGATTTAAAACGTCCTGCACGTCATTATCAACTGAACGCCGTGCTTCAAATCTTTGTTTGAGCGCGTCCGTCGAATTTTCAAATTCGGTAATGTAATTCATCAGCATATCTTCCGAGTTCGTATTATTTAACGAACTGCGGTCGAGTGCTTCGGCGATATTCCGTCTAAATGTATCGGTTTGCGATTCGATACGATTGAGGAGAGTTTGCACCTGCGAATCGCTTGCCGTATATGCGCGTGTTTGCGCCGCTGTATTTGCTGCGGCAACAGCAAGCATTATTAATGTTAATGCAAATAAATTTCGTAAATTATAATTCATAAAAAACCTCCGTGATTTGCTTCTGATATATTTCAAGATGTTGAAAGTTGCAGTTTGCATACCAATAAGTTAATAAAGCAACCACTATGCCATGCGGCGTTATTTTCTTTACAAATGTTGTATTGACTGGATTTACAGAGATTTACAGATTGGCGGGATAATATTTTTAGGTTGATTTAACGTATGAATTTGATACACCAAAATGAAAACAGGGAGCAATAGCAACCTGACCACAACATCAAGATTTGCCAAGTCGCCACCGCTCTTTGTTCTGATTTACAGGAATTTTCACTCTGAATATCGAGCCTTTTTCCGCGCCTTCGCTTTCAGCTTCGATGGTGCCGTTGTGGAGTTTGATGATGTGTTCAGTTATTGCCAAGCCCAAACCCAAACCGCCGTGAAATTTAGTTAGAGAACCGTCTTGCTGGCGAAAACGGTCAAAAATAAATGGTAAAAATTCGCGGTTTATGCCGCTGCCGTTGTCTTTTACGGTAAAAACTATATTTTCATCCGCTTCGCAGACTTCGGTTTCGATTTCGCCTCCCGAAGGCGTAAATTTTATTGCATTCAAAAGCAGATTTTCAATGACAATTTTGATTTTCGACCGGTCGCCGACAACCATCTGACCATCGAGATTATTGATTTTCGTCAGCTTGACTTCTTTTTCTTCGGCTTTCGGTTCGATTTCGACAAAAACTTTTTCAAATACATCGGAAAATGAAAACTTTTCGTTTTCGATAATGACTTTGCCCGACATTATTTGCGAAAAATCTAATAATTCTTCGACCAGTTTTGTCTGCGAACGCAGATTTTTCTCGATTTTTTGCAAGGCTAATTCTTTGGTATTCGGCGAAAGATTGTCCGATTTCAAGATTTTCGCCCAACCAGCAATGGCGTTGAGCGGTGTGCGAAGTTCGTGCGAAACAACCGAAATAAATTCGTCTTTGGTTTTTGCGGCTTGTTCGGCAAACAGTCGGGCGCGTTTTTCCTTTTCAAACAAGTCCGCTTTTTCTTGCTCGACTTCAAGCAAATCTTCGGCAATTTCCTGCAATTTCCAACGCGAATTCGCCTGTGCGTAAGTCAACGCAAAAAGCAAAAAAGAAAAAAGCGTTCCGATAAGCAAAACAATCGGAGTCAAACGCTGATTCGATTGATTGAAAAAACCGGCGTTCGGCGCAAATTCGACAATCCAACGTCTGCC
>CALMEH010000449.1 GCA_937863115.1 uncultured Acidobacteriota bacterium | reverse complement strand
CGGTTTTGACCATATTGCGATTGCCACCGGCGCAGGTCGTCCGACGATTGTGCCGATGAAAAACAATCTGATTCGCGGCATTCGCCAAGCGTCAGACTTTTTGATGGCTTTGCAATTAACTGGCGCATTCAAAAAAGATACACTTTCCAATTTGCAAGTTCGCTTGCCTGCCATTGTTATCGGCGGCGGTTTGACGGGAATTGATACGGCAACCGAAATTTTCGCTTATTATCCGGTGCAAGTCGAAAAAATGCTCGAAAATTTTGAAGCGATTTGCGAAGACCGCGGCGAAGAAGCGGCTTGGGCGGCGTTTGATGAGGAAGAAAAGAAAGTTTTTGCTGAATTTCTCGTTCACGGCAAAGCGATTCGTGAAGAACACAAACGCGCCGAAAATGCGGGCGAAGAACCAAATTTCGTGCCGTTGATTCAATCTTGGGGCGGTGTTTCGTTAATTTATCGAAAGAGAATGCAGGATTCGCCCGCGTATCGTCTGAATCACGAAGAAGTTCAAAAAGCTCTCGAAGAAGGCATCAACTTTGTCGAACTGATGTCGCCGACCGAAGCCGTGCCGGACGAATATGGCGCGATAAAAGCTCTGGTTTTTGAAAAACAAAATTACGACGCGGAAAGCGGAAAATTTTCTGCCGCGAAAGAGTTTGAAACATTTCCGGCACGGACGGTTTGCGTCGCGGCGGGAACTTCGCCGAATGTGATTTACGAAAAGGAAAAACCCGGAACTTTCCAACTCGACGAATGGCGGCAATTTTTCGAGCCGTTTGAAGTTGTCAAAAACGGTGATGGAAAACTTCACGCCATCGAATCGAAATCAGGCTTTTTTACGAGTTATGAAAATGACGGAAAATTCATTAGCTATTACGGTGACAATCACCCGAAATACGCCGGAAATGTCGTCAAAGCAATGGCTTCGGCAAAACACGGATATTCAAAAGTCGTTGAACTTTTTGATGATGAATTGGCACAACGCGGAAGTTTGCAGCAAGCCGAAAAAGATGCAATTTTTGATAATTTAGAAGCGAAATTAGATGAAGAACTTCGCGCTTACGTCGTCAAAGTTGACCGTCTGACACCGACGATTGTTGATGTTATTGTCAAAGCACCATTACAAGCCAGAAAATTCGAGCCGGGACAATTTTATCGTCTGCAAAACTTTGAAACATCTGCGCCGACGGTCGCCGGAAAACGCTTGATGATGGAAGGATTGGCTTTGACAGGCGCGTGGGTTGATCGTGAAAAAGGCTTGCTTTCGATGATTGTTTTGGAAATGGGAACGTCTTCGCGGCTGTGTTCATTACTCAAAGAAGGCGAAGAAATTCTCGTCATGGGACCGACCGGAACGCCGACGGAAATTCCCGAAAACGAAACAGTTTTATTGGCTGGCGGCGGACTCGGAAACGCGGTTTTGTTTTCGATTGCCAAGGCTTTGCGCGAAAACAAAAACGAAGTGATTTATTTTGCCGGATACAAAAACGGCGCAGACTTGTTCAAGCGCGAAGAAATCGAAAACGCGACGGATAAAGTCGTTTGGGCTTCGGATTACGGCGACGAAATTCAACCCGAACGTCCGCAAGACGCACATTTTCGCGGCAACATCGTCCAAGCGATGATTGCCTACGCCGAAGGAAAATTGGGCGAACAAACTGTTGATCTGAAAAATGTTGACCGCATTATCGCCATTGGCTCGGATCGAATGATGAACGGTGTCAAAGAAGCGCGTTACAATGATCTGCAACCCTATCTGAAACCGAATCACACGGCAATCGGCTCAATCAACTCGCCGATGCAATGTATGATGAAAGAAGTCTGCGCCCAATGTCTGCAACGCCACGTCAACCCGCACACAGGCGAAGAATTTTTCGTTTTTTCGTGTTTCAATCAAGACCAGCATCTTGATTTTGTTGATTTTAAGAATTTGAACGACCGTCTGCGGGCAAATTCGATTCAGGAAAAATTGTCGAATATGTGGCTCGATAAAATCTTTAAAGAAGCAAAAATTTAATGGCAAAAGAAGAAGTATTTCAACCGCAAACTTTTAGATTACCGCCCCAAGCCTTGTCGGAGAAAGACCGCGATTTGGGTTTTGGCGAAAAGGTTGCGCGTGAAAGCCGTGAGCGGCTTTTGAATCGTGATGGCTCGTTTAATGTTGAGCGCACAGGACTTAAACTCACGTCTTTGCTTAATCCATATCATTTTTTGTTGACGATGACGTGGAAAATGTTTATCGCCCAGACGCTTCTTGTTTATTTTTTGAGCAAT
>CALMEH010000448.1 GCA_937863115.1 uncultured Acidobacteriota bacterium | reverse complement strand
GGAAAAAATGGAAGGCGCGGGGTTCGGTGCAAAACAATTAGCCGAGGCACATCGCATTTGGCTCGATATGCTAGACGATAATTCAACGATTTATCTATGCGGTTCCGGCAATTTAATTCCTTCGGGAATGCGTCGTTTATTGGCGTATGTCATCAAAAACCGTTTTGTTGATGTTTTGGTTTTATCCGGCACGGTTTTGTTTCACGACATACACGAAACGCTCGGACGTAATCATTATCAGGCGCATCCTTCGATGAACGACGAAGAACTCGAACAATCAGATGTTGCGCGGCTCGGCGATTTGCTTGCAAATTCCGAAGAATATCACGAAGCAGACGAATGGATCGGCAGTGTTATCAACCAACTGGATATGACTCGCCCCTATTCGGTGCGCGAATTTTTGCATCTTCTCGGACGAGAACTCGCTGAAATCGCTCACGAGGATGGCATTTTAACCGCCGCTTTCAAATCGCGCATTCCGGTTTTTTGTCCTGATTTGCTTGAGGGTCCGATGTCGGTAGGTATTGCCCGCGCACGATTTGAAAAGAAAATTCAATTCACCTTCGACATAACACAGGACACAATGGAAATGATGCACATCGCGCAACGCACGCGAAATTCGGGAATCTTAACTTTCGGCAGCGTTTGCAGTCAAAATATGGTCAATATGGCTGAAGTTTCCAGCTATATTACACGAACCACGCCGCGCGGTCACAAATACGCCGTTTCAGTTACGACCGATTCTGCACCGCTCGACATTCGAACACCTTCATTTAGCGCAAATCACACGAGTGTTTTCGGAAAATTGTTGAAAAATGCGATTACCGCTTATGTTCCGTGCGATCCGTCAATCGCCCTCCCTTTATTAGTTACAGCACTTTCGCAAACCGCCGCCAAATATATGAAAGGTCGCAAACGTCCGACATTTTCGTTCAGCGGTAAGGATTTGGGAGTTGATATTCCTTAGTGATGAGGGACAAGGGACGAGTGTAATAATTTTCTTGTCCCTTGTCCCCTGTCCCTTAACACTATGTCCGAATCAGCACAATTACCGATGAATTTCGGCGGTATTGATGAACCCGAATTTTCCACGTTTGAAAAGGCGCGGATTTTGGTTTTGCCCGTTGCTTATGAAGGCACTGTTTCTTTCGGAGTAGGCACAGAGCAAGGCGCAGCGGCGATCATTGATGCTTCGCGCAATATGGAGCTTTACGACGATGAAACCGATGCGGAAGTTTATAAAGTTGGCATTCACACTTTGGAAGAATTTGCGCCACGCGAAACACCCGAAAAAATGATGAATGAGCTTTATAGACATACGAAAGAAATTCTCAAAAATAACAAATTTCTTTGTATGCTCGGCGGCGAACATTCCGTTTCTGCGCCGATAATTAAAGCTCATGCGGAAAAATTTCATAACATTTCGATTCTCCAAATTGATGCTCACGCTGATTTGCGCGACGAATATGACGGCACTCCACATTCACACGCGTCGATAATGGCGCGAACCGTCAAAGATTTAAAAATTCCGGCTGTTCAAGTCGGGATTCGCTCAATTTCGGCAGATGAAGCTCGAAGTTTGGACGATTTGCCGCACACTAGGATTTTCTGGGCAAAAGATGTTGTCGGGCGCACAGATTGGATTGACGAAGCAGTAGATTCTTTAACCGAAAACGTCTATTTGACGATTGATATTGACGGGCTTGACCCAAGTCTTGTTCCAACAACCGGAACGCCCGAACCCGGCGGACTCGGTTGGTATGAAACCCTTGCTTTAATCAGAAAACTCGCCGAAAAACGCCGGATTGTCGGAATGGATTTAGTCGAATTTTCAAAAATGGACAACTCAGACGCGCCTGCATTTTTGTGCGCTAAACTCGTCTATAAATCGCTCGCTTATATTTTCAAAAATGACACGCCGAAAGTTCGCGGTGTCTAAATTAGCTTCGTTTTAACCTAAAATTTTTATGAAAGAAAAAGTCAGAGTTGCCGGAGGACAAGGTTTTTGGGGCGATTTGTTAACAGCGCCTGTCGAACAAGTGCGTGGCGGACAGATTGATTATATGATGCTTGATTACTTGGCTGAAGTTACGATGAGCATCGTCCAAAAACAACGTCAGCGCGATCCGAACGCGGGATTTGCAAGAGATTTTGTTGCACTAATGCGCGAGATTTTGCCTGATTGCGTTGAAAAAAACATCAAGATTTTATCAAACGCGGGCGGCGTAAATGTCAAAGGTTGTGCTGAAGCAATTAAAGATGTTGCGAACGAATTAGGCTTGCAAGGAAAAGTAAAAATTGGAGTAGTAACAGGCGATGATATTCTTGAACGTTTAGATGAATTTACCGATCGCGGCGTTGAGATTACAAATATGGAAACGGGTGAGCCGCTTTCAGCAATTCGTGATAAAGTCCAAAGCGCAAATGTCTATCTTGGCGCACAACCTCTTGTTGAAGCATTGGATAAAGGCGCACAAATTATTGTCGGCGGACGACTTACGGATACGGGTTTGACGCTTGCACCATTGATGCACGAATTCGGTTGGACATTTGACGATTGGGATAAAGTTTCTGCCGGAACAATTGCCGGACACATTATCGAATGCGGCGGTCAATCTTCTGGCGGTAATTTTCAATACGATTGGAAAAATATTCCTAACCTTGCAAACATCGGTTTCCCGATTATCGAAGCCGCGCCAAACGGTGAATTTGTTGTTACAAAACACGATAACACCGGCGGCAGAGTCAACATTCAATCAATTAAGGAACAACTTTTATACGAAATGGGCGATCCAAAAGCATACATTACGCCAGATGTTGTTGCTGATTTCACGACTATAAACTTGATTGACGACGGCGAAAATCGGGTCAAAGTATTCGGCATCAAAGGACATCCCAATACTGAATTTTATAAAGTTTCCATTGCGTATTCAGCGGGTTGGAAAGCTGTGGGAACTCTCGTCTATTCATATCCCCAAGCCTATGAAAAAGCCAAAGCCGCCGACCATATTTTGCGTCAAAGATTAGAAAAATTAGGTTTAAAATTCGATGTAATTTTAACCGAATTCGTCGGCGTGAACGCCACGCACGGACACCTTTCGGGCGAACCTTTGCCGGATATTCCCGAAGTTCAATTGCGTTTCGGTGTGCGCGGACAATCAAAAGCCGATGTCGAAAGATTTACCAAAGAACTTGCGCCGTTGATCTTAACAGGTCCGCCGTCAGTTACAGGTTTTGCGGGCGGACGACCAAAAGTTGAAGAAATTATGGCTTATTTCCCTGCACTGATTCCAAAAACTTTGATTGAAACTAATGTCGAAATTATCGAGGCATAATTTTTTAGCCGCAGATGAACGCGGATAACGCGGATTAAATCAAAGTAAAAATCCGCGTTATTTGAAATTTAATTATCATCCAAAATTTGCACGTCAACATTCGATTTTCTCCAGCGAGAATATTGAAAAACGATGCTTTGAATTTTTGTTTCGACGAAACTTCCCGAAACTTTTTTCGCTTTATTCTGCAAAAATGTTATTTGCTTCGGCAATAAGATCCCATATTCGCTCGGCTGATATTCAAAAACTGTGCGTTGCAACACGATTAATTTTTTATCTTTTTCAGCCGCAACTTCCCTTTCTTCGCGCCAAATTTGAAATGTTTCGGCATCAATCCAAAGCGTTCCTCGCAGAAAAACATCAGATTTTTTGAATGAATCGGGCAAATCTACTTCCAAATTTATATTCAACCCGGATTGATTTGATTTTTTTTGATTGATTGAAATGTTCGGTGATGCCTTTGTTTGACGATATTCAAAAACGAAAATTTTTCTTCCATTCATTCCTTCAATTTTCTCAAGCGAATAGGACGGATGATCAATTCCTAATGAATTAAATTCAAAAAACGAGCGCAAACTTTCATCCAAATTCGGAGCTTGAATCAGCGTAAAGCCTGATATTTCAATGTTTTTGTCATAGCGTGAACTTTCTTTTTGGATTCTTTCCAATTCTTCAGCCGGAGATTTGGCTTTGGCGATTTGTTCAAATAAATCAGCGGAGCGTTTTTCGGAATCGCCGACAGATTTGCCGTCAACTTTCGTAACGCTTCGATATTCCGAAGTTACATTTCCGCTTTTTTCGGATTGCAGAACAAAGAAATTCGATTCGATAACAGAACCTTTTTTGAGTTTGCCGTTTTTGTCGTAAGTTTCAAAAGTCTTAGTTTCGTCTGCCAGAAGATTTTTAAATTCTTCGGTGTATTTCTGCGCTTGCAAATTGGCGTTTTGCAAAATCTCGTTCAATTCTTGTGCAGAAGTAAGATTTGCTGCAAATAAAATGCTCCAAAGGGCGATTGCGCCTTTAATAAATTTGTATAGTTTCATATTTCCCCCTTGTCAAAATCTTGTTTAGAATTAAATTATGACTAAAAAAGCAGAAACTTGGAAGCGAAATACCACAAAACAAATTGCTGATTGCCGTGTCTTCAAAGTCCGCGAAGACTTTTGCGAACGCGAAAGCGATAAACTTGAACATTCGTTTTTCGTCCTCGAAAATCCAGATTGGGTAAATGTTATCGCCGTTACCAAAGACCGCAAAGTCGTTTTGATAGAACAATTCCGACATGGAATCGAACAAAAAATTCTGGAAATTCCCGGCGGAATGATTGACGAAAATGAAGAACCGGAAATAGGCGCACGGCGCGAACTTCTCGAAGAAACAGGTTATTCGGCGGAAAAATTTATTTTTTTAGGAAAATCCCATCCGAATCCGGCAATTCAGAATAATTGGATATATCATTTTCTCGCCCCAAACGCAGAAAAAACGCATGATACAACCTTTGACGAACACGAAAGCGTCATACCAAAGTTAGTTGCGCTTGAAGAAATCCCAAGTTTGATCGAAAACGAAACAATTACACATTCGCTCGTTATCGCAGCATTTTATTTGTTTGAATTAAGAAAATGAAAAATTGTTTTTTATGTCTGATTTTATTTTTGTGTCTGCTGGTTTCGATGTCAAAAGCCGAAGTTTTTACTTCGGCTGACGGTTACAAATTTGACGTAAACCTAAAACCTCAAAAGACTTCAATAATGCTCGGCGAGCCTGTCTTTATTGATTTTGAAGTAAAAAATCTCTCCGATGTTGATTTGGGAGTTCTTTGGGGCGGTGATTATCGAAACGAATTTGGCAGACCTGATAGTTTTGATGTCAAAGTTTATGATGCTGACTTCAAAATTGTGCCTAAACCCGAAACTAATACTTTCGGCGGTTTATCAACTTTCCAAAAAAGCCCTGTCGGTCAAAGTTATAATTTCAGACTGTATCTTCCGCATTGGGCAACAATTGAAAAAACCGGAGATTATCAAATTCAAATTATTAAAGGATTGGTAGTAAAAAAATACGA
This sequence comes from uncultured Acidobacteriota bacterium, assembly GCA_937863115.1. Taxonomy (GTDB): domain Bacteria; phylum Acidobacteriota; class Blastocatellia; order Pyrinomonadales; family Pyrinomonadaceae; genus CALMEH01. The sequence goes on along the minus strand of CALMEH010000448.1, from coordinate 13,264 downwards.
TCTGAAAAATATGCGTTTTGATAATTTGCCTGATGAAATTCCGGTCAAGTTAGCGACAAAAATCAATGTTATAACTCCAGACTTTGAAAAAATGGGCGAAGTTATTGATACAATCGGTAAGGATTTGATTAAAGGCGATGACACTGCCCAAAGGCTTGCACCGTTTATCTATGACGAAAGAATTATCAAATATCTAGCGCAAGCAATTGAAAAAAATTATTGGTTAATGCGGCATCTGGCAAAATTTAATAACGATGCAGCCTTGAACGCGATTGTGAGTAGAATTGATGATGACGACCAAGAAGCAAGAAGAAATGTTTCGATTACTTTAGCTTCGAGCCTTCACCCGAAAGCCGCTAACTTTCTTTTGCAAATGCGAAATGACAAATTTTATGCAATTCGCCTTGATGTAATTCATTATCTCGGCAAGACACAAAAGGCAAATACTACTCAAATTCTTAAGGAAATGATGAATGATGAAAACGAATCAAACAGAAATGAAGTGAAAAGGTATTTAAAGGAACGAGGAGAAAAATTGAAATAGTATGAAAATCGAAACTTTATTTTTACTATTTATTAATTCGTTTGATTCTTATACCAGACGGAAATTAAATTTACTCGCATTTTTGTAAAGCGCATAGCCTAAAACCACGGCGAATACGATATAAAAATAAAACTTAAACAAACTCGAAATCGCCACCGCCGGAATATTTCCCATTCCCGGTAAATTAAATGCCGATAGAATGAAATGAAAAATAAATTCAATAATGGCAACTGTTACACTCAAAATCAAAGTCATCACTAAAATTTTTATATAATCCGTGCCGAGAAGTTTTATGGCTTCAAGCCCGACAGTTGGGTTGATTGTTGCTGAAAATGAACGCGAATAACCGGCTACCGTGCAGGCAATCGGGTAATAAAAAATTCCCCACAAAAAAGCCAGCAAAATCAGAATAATCAAAAACCCTGATGATTTCATTGCTATTGATAATGATTCTCCAAAAGCCATATCAGATTCGGGATCGGCAACGCCCATAGATTTTAAATTGTTGATTTGGGTCTGTTTATTCATTGCTTCCAAATCTTCGCGAAAAGCGCGGTCTTTGTCGCTTTCCCAATGCTGATTTTGATTCGCGTTCAGGGTAATTTCTTTTTGCTTTTTCACGACTTCCATACGTTTATCGGATTCTGTTTTAAGACTATCTTTTACGTTTCCCCACATAATCCAAACCGAACAGATAGTTACGACAACCAATAAACCGAACGAAACTATGAAAACTCCGATGTTTAAAAAAAACGGCTGCACAACATCATCCCAAAGCGAAAACTCGTCAAAATCAGGCATAAAATTTTTCGTAATTTTGCCCTGTGAAAAATTCTCGACCGTATTTGCCAAAACGGAAAAGGAAATCATATTTGCCAGCATAAAGCATATTAAAACCGCGCTGAACATCATAAAACTTCCCGAACCGGCAGCCATTTGACCAAGCGAAAACAACATAAACAAAATCGCCCCGAAAAATAAGCTGACTTTAAACTTAAACGGATATGCCAAAGCCTTGCCGAAATCACCAAAACTGAAACCTTCCTGCATATCGCGCTGATAATTCAAGGCTTTTTCGCGTTCGGCTTGGTGCATCCCGATTGATTTACACATCGAACCGCACATCGGGCAGATTCTTACATTTCCACCGTAACCTTTCGGACAACTCTGGCAAAAAACATTAAAACAAGTTTCGCAAAAATACTTCGCCGGATCGCTCGCGTGAAGAATGCAAGAATCTTGAAGAGGCGGAATTTCAGGTTGAACAAAATTTCCAAAGGCGAAAGGCTGGAAATGTTCTATTGGCGGAATGAATTGTTGGGTCGGCGGAAGGAAATTCTGCTGCGGTTGCTGAGTTTGAAAGACATCCGCTTGGGTTTGAAAATTCGCAGTTTGAAATGAATCCGGCGCAGGCGGCGTTTGAAAATTCGCCGACTGAAACGAATTTTGCGCCAGCGGATTTTGAAAACTGTTGAAATTATTGGTCGGTTGCGCGTCCGTTATTGCGGTCAAAATGGTCAGCGGTGCGCCTTGATCTTTCGCGTTAAAAAACGGTAACAAATGCGGAACTTTCCGCGCTTCGATCCAGCGCAGATTTCCGCGCCGAACTTTATCCTCAGGCTGAAGCGTGCCGTCGAAAATCCAATTTGCCATTTCCTGCAAATTCGTTTCATAAAGGTCACCGCCGACATCAACTTGCCAAATTTCTTGAAAATTTGTTTCTTTTAACATTTGAGTTGTTTGGGTTATGCCGTTCTATTTTGAACTTCGCGTAAATTCAAATTATTGGGCATATTTTCTTTAAGACGAACAATGCCGATTCCGACTTGTCCTTCGTTGCACGCACGCACGAGAGCTTCTACAACATTGTTGTCGTAGCGTGTGCCGACAAAACTCCGGATTCTGTCGAGCGAATCCTGCAAATTCATTCCTTTTGAATAAGGTCGGTCAATTGTCATTGCATCGAATGTATCGGCAACCGACACAATTTTTGCTTGCATTGGGATTTGTTTATCGTGTAAACCTTGCGGATAACCTGCGCCGTTGACCATTTCGTGGTGCATATACATTCCGGGCAAAAACTCTTTCATTGCCGGAATTTGCGACATAATTTTAAATCCTCGAACCGGATGAGTTTTCATAATTGAAAATTCCTCTTCAGTTAATGCCGCAGGTTTTTTCAAAATCGAATCATCAATTGCAATCTTCCCGACATCGTGAAGAAGTGCGCTAATTCGCAAAGTTTCAAGTTCCTCAGCGTCCATTCCCAATTGTCTTCCGATTGCAACCGAAATGCGTGAAACTCTTTCAGAATGTCCCCGAGTATATTTGTCTTTGCCGTCAATCGCTGCCGCTAGGGCTTTGACTGTGCCGACAAAAAGCTCGCGGTTTTCTTCGGCAGATTTGGCAAGCTGGACAATTTGATTTTCGACTTTTTCGGACATCAAATTAAAGGTGTCTCCCAAAGTTCCGATTTCTGTGATGTTTTTCGATTCAACACGAAAGGAAAAGTCTCCCGCTGCAATTTTTTCCGCCGCAAATGCAAGTTTGATCAGTGGTGCGGTCAAATATTTTGATAGAATATATCCGATAACCAAAGCGAAAAATGCAAAAGCCAAACTGATAATCCAAGTTTGCAGTCGCATTTCGCTAACCGATGCAAGTGCTTTTTTTTCATCCTGCATCGCAATCACGCCAAGGTTCAAATCTTGTAAATTTGCGGTTGAATATGCCCCAATCATTTCGTGCTTCATTTCTTTATATTCAGCCGTAAAAGGTAGCAATGCCGATTTTATTTGCGAATTCGTTTCTTGCCATTCCTGCACGATTTTCAAATTATTGAGAGGTTTTCGATTAAAAGCCACACTCAAATCGGGATACGATACAGCACGACCTTCGGAATCAACCACAAAGACAATCGGCAAACCATCTTTCCACAATTTTTCTTCATCAATAACCTTTTTATCGCCCATTATTTGAGCGATTTCCCGCAAGGATACGACACCAATGACCACAGCGGAGGTATTGTTTTCAATAATTACGGGCGAAGCAAATGTTAGAACGGTTTCGCCGCTAGATTTAATCTTTTTAGGATTGTCAATAATTGACCGTTTTTCACCGATTTTTTTCAAAACTTCGTCCGAAATATTGATGATTTCTTCTCTCGAAATGTTTTCCGAGCGAAAAACCGAAAGCGAATCGCCATCTGTGGGTTTTATAAAAAGGGCTATTAAATAAGGGTTTTCTTTGAGTGTTAGGCTCAATTTTTTTTCAGTTTCCGGTGAAGATAGAACTGAAAAATCATTTGAAAGTTCGAGGGCTTTGGCATAACTTCCGATGAGATCGCCGTAACGTTGACCGAACATCTCAATTTGATTGGCTTTTTCTTGAACAAGTTGAGTTTGATACCGATTTTCAACTGTCCGAAGTTCTATTGCGCTTCGTTCGGACAGAAAATAGCCCGTCAAAACAAGCGGAACCAAGCCGATGAGCAAAAGTGCGGCGATAACGAAATAAATTAAACCGATTTTTTTTGTTTTTTGAGGCATTTGTTGAAATTTTGTGGAAGACGAAGAATATCGTCACTCATAATTCTAAAATAAATTACAAAATTGGTCAACAAGTTTTAATTATCCACTGTATTGCCTCAATAAAAAGTTTTTTTCTGTTCATTAAAATACGAAAAGCACAAAAAGTGCTAAAATCTTAAACTTTTCCATGTCTTTTGTGTTTTTGTGGATAGATAATCTTTCTCTAACTATTAATTGAGCCATTAATTAAAACCTAGTCCGGCTGTGTTCCGAGTTTTAATTTTTCATTAATTCCGGACGAGCGTCCGCGCTCCGATTAAAAAGCAACCTGTTAGATTTAACAGTCGTCTAAAAATCGGTTAAAATAAAATCCGCAAGCCTTTCTCCCTTAAAATTTCCGCAATATGAAAAAAATAATCTTAATCGCCGCCGTTTTTATCACATTTTCAATAAATATTTTCGGACAATCTTCGGATGCTGCACTTCGTGCTGGGCGTGATAAAGATACAATAAGTCGTGATGCTTCGGGCAAATTGTTGACGCTGTCTGCTACCGAACACGCCACACGCGGAGAAGTTTATATGTCGAACCGGCTTTTTCCACAAGCCCGCGAGCATTGGACAAAAATCATCGAAAATTATTCGACCGATTTGAATACAATGCCCAAAGCCCTTTTCGGCACAGCGCGTTCGTATCAATGGGAACGACAATATGAAAAGGCGGTTTCGTGGTTCGACAAACTTCTGAAAGATTATCCGATGACCAAAGAGGGACGCGATGGCTTGGCGTTCAAAGGCGCATGTCAGGTGCGTTTGAGTCGTCATTGGGACGCGGCGAAAACTTATCAACAATATGTAGTAATGTTTCCGAGCGGCGAAAAAATCGAATCGGCGCATTTAAATATTATTGATTCTTTGCGCGAAGCCGGAAAATATGATGATGCAATTGATTGGGTAAACCGAACCCGCACAAGATTTTCGGGAATGCCAGCGGAAGCAAATGCTTTGCAGGCACGTTTGCGAATGGAAATTTTTCGCGGAAATTGGGAAAAAGCAGTGCAAGCGGCTGATGAGTTGATTGGCTTAAGAAAATTTTCCGGTTCGATGACAAGTGTCGATGAAGCTTTTTATTTGAAAGCTTTTGCCCTTGAAAAATGGGGACGAAAGGCTGAGGCAATTACAGTTTACTCTTCAATTCCCGACAGTTTCAGCTCATATTACAGCGGTTTGGCAACTGAAAAATTAAAAACTTTATCACCGCAATTAGTCCGCCCGATTGCTTCGGTGTCTTCGAATATGACGAAAGATTATCCCGTAATGTATAAAGCCGAAATTTTGAGGTATGCAAAAGCGAAAAAAATTGACGGTCGTTTTGTTTTGGCAATTATGAAACAAGAAAGCAGTTTCAAAGCCAACGCCAAATCTCCGGCGGCGGCTCGCGGACTTTTACAGCTTGTTTTCGATACTGCAATCAAATACAAAAATCAAACCGGTTATCCGAATCTTCAACCCGATGACCTTTATCAGCCGTCAATCAATATCGCTATAGGAAGCTATTATATTGCCGAATTAAAAGATGAGTTTAACGGAATGTATGAAGCAATCGCCGCGAGTTACAATGGCGGCGAAGATAATGCGGCGCGTTGGCTCAATCGCTCAAAACCGAAGGATGCCGGAATTTTCGCATCCGAAGTTGGTTTTGCCGAAACAAAAGCCTACGTCGGCAAGGTGATGAATAACTACCGCGTCTATCGCGCACTTTATACTGAAGATTTAAACCGCCGATAATGGTGAAAAGAAGAAGTATTCGTCAATAATCTTAAATTGAATTACAATCGCTCAAGTTTATTAACGAGCACTTCTCCATTTCTTCCTTTACTCTTCCCAGTCGCCAACTCCTCCTTGTTCTGCATGATAACTATTTTCGCGTAGATATTTGAGAACTTCGCTCCCGTGTTGTTGGTCACGAACTTCGAGAAGCATTTCAATTCCGACATATCCGAGGGGTGCGAGCCACGTTGCGCGGCGGTGATAAACTTCGATGACGTTTGCACCTGCATCTGCAGTGGTTTTGAGAAGTTTGGCAAGATTTCCCGGACGGTCCACAACGAGCAGTTTGAGCATAATGTAGCGACCTTGTCGCACAAGAACTTGTTCGAGAACCCGCGAAAGCAAATTTGCATCAATATTTCCCCCGCAAAGAACCGTGCAAACTGTGTCGCCCGTTTTGACTTTGATTTTTTTCGCAAGTATAGCAGCAACGCCTGCTGCGCCCGCGCCCTCAACAACAAGACGATTGTTTTGGACGCAGTGAAAAATTCCTCGTGCAATTTCTTCCTCGGAAACTTCAACGATTTCATCTACCAATTCGGCAATTATGTGTAGTGTTTTTTCGCCCGGACGTTTAACAGCAATTCCGTCGGCAATTGTCGGTTTGGCTACAAATTCGATTGGTTTTCCTTGTTTGAGAGATTCTTTTAAAGGCGCGCAATTTTCTGATTGAACTCCAATAAGTCGCACCTTTGGCAGGTAATGTTTCACAGCCAACGCAATGCCCGAAATTATACCGCCGCCGCCAATCGGCACCACAACGAGCGTCACTTGTGGCAAATCTTCGACTATTTCCAAACCGATTGTGCCTTGCCCGGCAATGATGGCATCGTCTTCAAAAGCGTGAACGTAAGTTGCGTTTTGTTCCTCGCAAAGTTGTTTTGAATATGCCACAGCTTCATCAAAACTACCGCCCTTTAAAATCACTTTCGCGCCAAAATTTTTGGTCGCATTGATTTTGGTCAAAGGTGCAAACTCGGGCAAAACAATTGTCGCATTTATATTGTGAAGCTGTGCCGCAAGAGCAACGCCTTGCGCGTGATTTCCGGCAGATGCTGCAATCACGCCACGTCGTTTTTCATCTTCGGTCAAACGATGAATTTTGTTATATGCACCTCGAATTTTAAAAGACCCGCCGCGCTGCAGACATTCGGCTTTGAAAAAAACTTGTGTTCCGATTTCCCTGATTAATCGAGCATCCGGCAAAATAGGAGTTGGTATGATTATATTTTCGATATTTGTTCGAGCTTCGATAATGTCAACTAGTTTTACGCTCATATATTTAGCAATTATACGATAACTATGGGATCAGGGAAAACGGATAAGGGATGAATAAAACTATTGTTTATTCATCCCTTATCTCTTATAAACAACCGCCGCAGGAAAAAGTTTTTGGAATGATAATAGGGGGCTTACTGTAGAAAAAATGTAGAAATATAGAATTGCTGACTAAGCCTTTTTCCGGCGGCGGTTAATTTTTAAAAGAACTAATTCTTAAAATTTATTCCGGCTTTTTCAGCCTTCATAATGTATTGCGTATTTTTATACGAAAAAGTATCACTAAAAGTGGCATTTTTTTTCAATATTTTTATTTTTTTCTGCATTTTTTTCAAATTTGCGTTATATTTATTGATAATTGTTCGGAGAAAAACTATGGAAATATTTATTTTAGGGTTTTTGGCATTTTTTGGAATCGCGTTGCTGGTTATTGCCGCAAAAACAATTAAAATTGTGCCACAATCGTCAGTTTTATTAATTGAACGGCTCGGAAAATTCCACCGCGTTGCGGCAAGTGGTTTAAATATTATAGTGCCGTTAATTGATTCGCCGCGCGGCGTTTATTGGACAAATATTCGTCCGGGACAGACTTCGATTGACCTGCGCGAACAATACATAGATTTGCCGCCGCAACCCGTAATTACACGCGATAACGTAACGATTAACGTGGATTCGGTCGTTTATTGGATGATTACCGATCCGATAAAATCGGTTTATGAAATTAACGATTTGGTCGGAAGTATCGTTCAATTGACAATTACCGGAATGCGTTCGGTGATGGGCGAAATGGATTTAGACCACACGCTTTCAAACCGCGATCAAATCAATAACAAATTGCGCCTGATTTTGGATGAAGCAACCGATAAATGGGGCGTAAAAGTTACTCGAGTTGACGTAAAGAATATCAATCCGCCGGAAGATGTTCGTATCACGATGGAAACACAAATGACAGCGGAGCGTAACCGTCGCGCTTTGATTCTGCAGGCAGAAGGCGAAAAACAAGCCGCAATGACTCGCGCCGAAGGCGAAAAACAAGCGGCTATTACTCGTTCCGAAGGTTTCAAGGAATCAGCTGTTTTGGAGGCTGACGGCGCGGCGCAATCGAGATTAAAAGCCGCCAACGCCGATGCCCAAGCTATCGCGCTCATCGCCCAAGCAATCGGCGATCCGCAACAAACTACGCAATATTTAATCACGTCGCGCTACATCGAATCTTTGCGCGATATGACAAGGACAACAAATTCAAAAGTGATTTTTATGCCGATGGAAACGTCTTCGATGTTGTCGAGCATCGGCGCAATCAAAGAAGTTTTTGCGGAAACAGGCGAGAAACAACCGGAAAAACTTCCAAACCCGCCGCGTTCACCGCGTGAATTGAATAGATAAAGTTCAGAGTTCCCTTTAAGTTCGAATCGGTAAGTTCAAACTAAAGATTGAACTCTGAAGATAGGAGAAATTATGTTAAAAATCGGTTTAGTAGCAATTATTTTATTTTCGGTTGGAGTCGTTGGCGCGGCTTATAAATATGGTTTTATCTTAAACCCATCGCCCGTTGATCCACCGAAAGAAAAATCAATCTTGGAATTTACGATGAAAGACATTGACGGAAACGATGTCAAAATGGACAAATACAAAGGCAAAGTTTTGCTTATCGTAAATACTGCAAGCAAATGCGGTTTGACTCCGCAATATGAAGGTTTGCAAGCACTTTACGATAAATATAAAGACAAAGATTTTGTCATTTTGGGCTTTCCCGCCAATAATTTTATGGGTCAAGAGCCCGGAACAGAAAAAGAAATCAAAGAATTTTGCACTCTGAATTACAAAGTAACCTTCCCGATGTTTGCCAAAGTTTCCGTTAAAGGAACTGACCAACACCCGTTTTACACATTTTTGACAAATAAGGAATCAAATCCGGGTTTTGAAGGTGATATAAGTTGGAATTTTGAGAAATTCATCACAGACAAAGACGGTAAAATTATTTCCCGTTTCAGTCCGAAAACTAAGCCTGATGACGCGAAATTAGTCGAAGTCATTGAAAACGCTTTGAAGACTGAAAAACCGAAAGACGAAAAAACTGAAAAATAAATGGCTGTTTGAATCCGTTTTTTCCTCCAATGCGAAAATTCGTGTTGGGGGAAATTTTGGAGATGCTTTTTTTATTGATTTTTCTAGCAATCGTCTTGGCGGTGATATTATGGCTTTTGTTTTGGTCACTGGTTTCTTTTATTACCGGACAAAGATCATATCAAAAACAATTTACGGACGGACAAATACCTAAACAAAAACCCGAAGGTTTTTACTGTGGCACGGCACATCTTATACCGTTTAAAAAAGTTCCTTGGTTAGGCAAATCTTTCACAAGTGAGGAGAATTCGGGTTTTAATATTTTTACGCCGTCGGGCGCGAAACTTCTGAAATTGCTTACTCCACTTTATAAACTTTTTTCAGTTAATGGCGATAACAATACGAATGCTTATAATTTTAAAACTTTTATCGGCAAAGGCTTGAAAGATAAAGACTTGCAAGTTATCAAACTTGATTACAATGCGCCTGAAAACCCTTTTTTGATTCGGATAATTTTAGACGAAATTGTCGAAATTGCACCTAAGCAATTTTTAGGTAAAGTTCATCTTAAAGTTTTTCCGACGTTTTATGCAACAATCGGATATTTTGGACTTACAAGGAAGTGGGAAAAAAAGTTTGATAATAATTGTTTCGATTGAATTCTAATGCACTTTCTAAAATTTCCCTTTGAGCTTATCAAAAGTCGTTTTCAAATCTTCGGGAATAGTGCGCGTTTGACCAATTGAAGTCATAAAATTCGCATCACCGAACCAACGAGGTAAAATGTGTAAATGAAAATGATCAGCAACGCCCGCACCGGCGGCTTTGCCGAGATTCATTCCGAGATTTATTCCGTTTGGCTGATAGACATCACGCAAAATTGTTTGGCATTTTTTTGTCAAATCCATCATTTCATCAGTTGTTTCTTTGTCGGCTTTATCTAAATCCGCCAAATGCTCATAAGGAATAACCATTAAATGCCCGGAAACATATGGGTATATATTCAAAATAATAAAGTTAAATCCGGCACGGTGAAGAATAAATTTTTCTTCGTCCGATACCGGATTTTCTAAAATGCTGCAAAAAACGCAATTAGTCTTTTCGGCATTGTTATCGCCGTTTTTGATGTAATCGTATCGCCAAGGACTCCACAAAACGTCCACTTTTGTAAGTAAGAAATGAGAGGTGATATTTGAGAAGTAGATTATTCTCACTTCACACTTCTCATTCCTATTTGTTGATGCTATCTTTTAATTCTTTGCCGGGTTTGAAATAGGCTACGCGTTTGGCGGGAATTTTTACTGCCTCGCCTGTTTTCGGGTTTCGCCCTTGCCGCGCGTTACGTTCGCGGACGCGGAAACTGCCGAACCCCCGAAGTTCTATTTTTTCGCCTTTGTTTAAGGAATCAATAATGCTTTCAAAAATGATTTCGACTAACTGCTCGGCATCTTTTTTTGTCATTTCCGCTTCCGATGCGACTTTTTCAACTAAATCTGCTTTGGTCATTTGTCTTTTTTTCTCCTGTTTTCAAACACAAGTTAATTTGTAAAACTTAACTGTTCGCCGATTTTTCTTCCTCGCCTTCAACTTCTGTTGTAGAATCTGTTGCTAATGTAGCTTCATTTTCCGTATCGGTCAAAGCCGGAGCTTCTTCAACAATATCCTCAACCGCCGTTTCTGCCAATTCAGAAGTATTCATTGAAATATTTTCTTCAACTGATGTTTCAGGTGTGTGTCCCGAAACAGTTTCTTCAACTGCCGCTTCTGTAGGTTCAGGAGCACCCTCGGAAAGATTTTTTTCAACGGTTGTATCCGCCATTTCTGTCGTTTCCGAAGAGCTTTCAGTAACTTCCGAGGTTTCTGCTGAAATTTTTTCTGCAATCATGCCTGTTTCTTCACCTGCCGAGGTTTCAGTTTCAGAAGTTTCAGCGGCAATAGCACGTTCCTGCATTTTTAATGCTTTACGTTCTTTCTTGGAAAGACGCGGTTTTTCTATCTCTGCGGGAGTTTCTTCGCCTCTACCAAATTTCAATTTTGCAAGTTCACCAAGGGATGCCATTCCGCCTTTGGCTTCTGATGTGTAACTGCCGCGTGATTCCGAAATCGAACCGTCGCCGGCTTTATCGCCGCCGGCAGCTCTTGCCGAAAGTCCAATTTTGCGATTTTCGTATTCGACCCTCAAGATTCGGAAATCCATTTCTTGACCAACTTTGACAACTTCGCCTGGTTTTTCGATGCGATCATCCGAAAGTTCAGAAATATGGCAAAGTCCTTCCAAATCCTCGCCCAATTCTACAAAAACGCCAAATTCGGCAATGCGCGTAACCTTACCGCGAACAATATCCCCGGTTTTATGTGTTGCCACAAATGATTCCCACGCGCTCGGAGTAATATCCTTAATCGAAAGCGACATTCTGCGTCCCGCAACATCAATGCCTGTAATAATTGCATCAACTTCCTGATCGCGGCTTAAAACATCTTTGGCGTGTTTCAGTTTTTTCGACCAAGAAATATCAGAAACGTGAACCAAACCATCAACACCGTCTTCAACTTCAACAAATGCACCGAAATCCGTAATATTACGAACTTTGCCATGAATTCGGTCGCCAACATGATAGCGTTCACGAATCGTTTCCCAAGGATTCGCCATCAATTGTTTCATTCCCAAACTGATACGATGTTCCTCTGAATCAATACCGAGAACCTGAACTTCGATTTCTTCGCCTTCTTTCAAAAATTTCTTGGGGCTTTTTGTGCGTTTTGACCAAGACATTTCCGAAATATGCACCAAACCTTCGATATTCGATTCAAGCTGGACAAACGCACCATAATCGGTAACTGTCGAAATTTTTCCTTTAACACGCGCTCCGACCGGATAGAGTTCGGTTGCAGTAATCCATGGATTCGGGATTAATTGTTTGTAACCGAGTGAAATTTTTTCCTTTTCGCGGTCGAGTTTCAAGATTTTAACTTGAACATTTTCGCCCGATTTGAAAAGATGTCCCGGATTTTGCTGTTTATTCCAGCTCATATCTGTAACGTGAAGCAGACCGTCAATTCCGCCAATGTCAACAAATGCGCCATATTCAGTGAGATTTTTAATTGTGCCTTCAACAATAAAACCTTCTTCAATATTTGAAAGAGTTGCGGCTTTTTGCTCATTAACGACAGCATCGGTCAAAATTTTGCGCGAAAGAACAACATTGTCACGTTTGCGGCTGCATTTAATAATCTGCCCTTCGATGTCTTGACCGATATAATTGTCGAGACCACGAATTTGGCGGGAATCAATCTGCGAACCCGGCATAAATGCTTCAACACCATTGATGTCAAGCCGCAAACCGCCTTTGGTTTTGCCGACAACCTTAGCGGTAATCGGACGTTCCTCGCGGAATGCGGATTCGATTTCGTCCCACGCCGCACGGCGTAAAGCGTCAAAACGCGAAAGTTGAGGCGGTGCGTCTCCGGTGTGAATGTTGCGAATAACTACCTGAACAGTATCACCTTGCTTAATGGATATTTCCCCATCGGCAGATGTGAATTCTTCAGTCGGAACAATTCCTTCGGATTTGTAACCGAAATCAACCATCACACCGCGTTCAGTTATGCCGATAACTTTACCTGTAACCATCTCGCCGGAGTAATAAATGGTTTGGTCCTGCTCGAATTTTTCGAGAATCGCTCCGAAATCTTCACCTGCGTTTTGATTATCATCGTCGGTATCCGCAACTGTTTCGGTAGCTTGCTTGTTTGTTTCTTCCACAACTGAATTATCATTTGCGTTTGATACTTCAGTTTCCTTAATAACCTCGTTTGCCATTATAAAATCGTTAAATTATTTCCTATTTGTTTCTAAAAATGCTCAATGAATGAAGCTTTTACCCGCTATTTACGCAGAAAATTAAAATTGATGCACTGCTTAGACCCTCAATTATACCTCTAAACAGACGCTCTTGAAAAGAAGAAAACGCCGATTAAATTTACCGTGTAATTATTTTCGGAAAAGTAGAGATAAG